>JBCBKZ010000837.1:0-2611 GCA_038520955.1 Bacteroidota bacterium
AGTGTTTAATTATCAATAAGTTAACTGAACATCCTTTCAATTTATTACGAAAATAGAACATTTGTTCTTGCTTTCCTGCATTGAAACGCAGATTTGGGAAAATGAGAATCGATTAGTCCAAAAGTTCTATTATCTCAATTTTTCATTGGAAAATAGTTATTTACTTGGAGTAAATTAGAGGCGACTTTGGATAAGCTCATGATCATTTTTACTCCTGAAAAATGTAATCAAAGCTCCTTTTTCAGAAGGTTCACCAGTTTAGCAAACTCACTGTCAGTATTTGAAGGAAAATTGGCAAACCGTACTTGCTTTCCCTTCATCTTCCCATAGCCATTTCCTACGATGATACCTTTCTTCTGCCAATTCTCAAGTAATGGAGGAGCACCTTCAACTACATTAGGGACAATCACAGTGGGAGAACGGAAAGCCTCATCCTTAACTGAGATACTTAAATAGGGGTGTTTCTTAACTAAGTCATAAAGAATCCCGGCCCTTTCCTGAATGGTTTTGCGGATTTCACTTACGCCTATGGCTAGCATATCCTGTATTACTTTTCCCAAAAGGTAAATCCCCAGGATGTTAGGCGTTTCTACCGTTTGGTTCTTTAGGTATTTTTCCTGCTGTGCCAGAAAGCTGTGGTAAGTCCCTATACTGCTTCCACTAGAAAGCTTTTCTTCAGCTTTTTCCAGGCACCTGGGATTAAGAATCAAGACCCCTAAACCCGCAGGTAGTCCAAAGCATTTCTGAACGGAGAAGTAGGCGGCATCTATTACTTCCCAGTCTGGCTGACCATAGGGAGCGGAGGAAACCATGTCAAGGGTGATCAAAGCAGATGGATGCCTTTTTCGGTAAGCTTCCAAGGCCTGCATAGGGACCATCACCCCTGTGCTGGTTTCATTATGCGTGAAGTTGATCATCTCCGCTTCAGCAGGGATTTCTTCCGGATCAAATGTAAACCCTTCTCCCCAGGCCACTTCATGTTTGAATGCGCTTATACCTAGCTTACTTACCATCTGAAAGTACCTGGTAGAGAAAGAACCATTAACATAATGGAAGGAAGCCTTTTGTACGCAGTTCTGAGGAAGCCTTTCCCATATTTCTGTGGCAGAACTAAGAAAGAAAACGGAATGCTCCTTAGGCACAGATAGTAACTCTTTCAGCCCTTCTACCGCCAGTTTATGGATATCCATAAATTTCTGGCTTCTGTGTGAGAAGGAAGGGATCTGATCTTCCAATGCTTGAGAGATGTGTGCGTTTACTGTTGGGTATAAATGGGCGGGACCAGGGGTAAAAAATATGCTAGGCATAGGTTTTCGAATTCTCTGAATGTAATTTTGATACTTATAAATGACTCAGGCAGCCAGTTTGCTTGTGAATATGTTAGAACGTTTCTCTGGGTATGAAACTGCTTATCCTGGCATCACGTTTTCCTTATCCTTTAGAAAAGGGCGATAAGCTACGCTTATTTCACCAGATAACATACTTATCTCAGCAGCATGAAATCATTTTGTGCTGCTTGAATGAAGGGAAGCCCAGGCAGGAAGATCTCGAGAAAGTAAGTGCGCTTTGTGAGGACGTTTATGTATTTGAAATAGGTAAAACCCGAAGTCTCTGGGAAATGGCAAAGGCCATGGTTAAGCCCATTCCTTTTCAGACAGCTTATTTCTTTCGTAAAGAATTTCTTTCTCGTATTCATGATATCATTCAGAAGCATGAAGTAGAACATGTGTACTGCCAACTTCTTAGAATGGGAGAATATGCCAAGGCTACAGGACTCTCTTCCACCCTGGATTATATGGACACCTTTTCTTTAGGGATGAAAAGAAGGGCAGAAAAAAGCGCTGTATGGATAAAACCCTTGATTAACTGGGAGGCACGAAAACTAGCTCATTACGAGCAAGTCCTATTTTCCCAGTTCAATCATCATTTGATTATCTCTTCTCAGGATAGGGAAGCTTTACCTCTCTCCCCCAAACAGAAGGCTCAGGTACACATAGTCCCTAATGGTATAGACCTGGAATTCTTTTCCCCTCATGATTCAACAGAGAAAACGCATGAGCTGGTATTTGTAGGCAATTTGGGCTATTACCCTAATGAGCAGGCGGCCAGATATCTGGTGAAGAACTTACTACCGGAACTGTCCAAAGAAGTTCCGGCTATTAAGCTGCTATTAGCTGGCGCCAGACCCTCCCAGGAGGTCCGTCAGTATGGGCAACTCCCTCAGGTGGAAGTACTGGGTTGGGTAGATGATATCCGAACAGCTTACCAGGCCGGACAAATTTTCATAGCTCCTCTCTTCACAGGAAGTGGTCAGCAAAACAAAATACTCGAAGCCATGGCGTTAGGGATTCCCTGTATTACTACTTCCATCGTGAATGATGCAATAGGCGCTAAAGAGGGAGCTGAAATCTTATTAGCAGAGACAGTTCCTGATTTTATTCTTCAGATAATAAAACTGCTACATCAGCCTGAGTTATATGCCTCTATTTCCTGTAATGCCAGAAAATTTGTGGAAGACCACTATTCCTGGGAACTGTCGGGAGATGCTCTCCACAAGATTTTAACTAAATAATTAGTTTAAACTAAAACATTAGTTTAAAGGTGCCGTAAG
>JBCBKZ010000838.1:0-2607 GCA_038520955.1 Bacteroidota bacterium
TAATAATTTAAATAACTGTATTTTGATGAAATTATTAGCCCTTCATATAGTTTGTAGTCCATACGTCCTGAGTTTGAAAATTTATTCATTTTGCACTATTCTATTTTCAAACCAAACAAGAAACAACATTTAACTGAGCACTAGTTCTTATCTGTAAATCAGTTTAGACAGGCATAGTGATCGCATCAGATCCTACAATTCGCACACTATGGTTTCAAGCGTAGATATACAAACAGATAATCTTTCTCTGAACGGTCAATCTTCCGTAGTTACCAGGCCTAATAGCCTGGATGAAGTTCGTGAGTTTTTAAACCACCTTTCATGGGAAGTGGATCAGGGTGAGGGATCCGAGTTAAATTTTCCTTCCGTAACTCTCAGCAAATTCTCCTCAGGAGCTAGTCTGAAGATATTCTTAATGGTTCATGACAAGCGCTTATTCGCTGTCAGATATGAGGCTTCTACCCTTAACGGGAAGATGATTGTAGAGTCATTTGGCTTTGAACTGGAAGAAGTCATAGAGTTACTCCCCGCTTTTTTTAAGGGTATTCATGACGAACTCTACGAAGAAATTCAGTCTAAAGCTCCCTATTTCCCGGGCATCCCCATGGCCTTTGTGTTCAGTTTTTTCGACCGAGTGCTTTCATTCTTTATGAAAGCCAGGTATCAGTCCTCAGATATCATTAGACCCTCAAGAACCTACTATATTTTCCAGGTCCATGTCTGGAGAAATCTGCAGTTTCTACTACCCGGATTAAGCCTACTTCTTATCCCTTTAATGCTTATTGGGTTTCTGAAGGTCATAGATGGACTCACCGACATTCGATTTTACAGTTTATTGGCCATCCAGGTACTCATGGGTGGACTTTATTGGTTCACCACCTACAAAGTCCATCAGTCCTATATCAAGCGCGATCGTTTCTCCAGGCTATTCTGGGAAGAAAACTTCGATGAATTCATCATTGAGAAGAAGCTAACTCTCTCTCATTATAAAAAGAGTGAGGTAGAGGGGGTAAAGTTGACCCATTCCCGCTTTACCTTTTTTCCATGGAGCAAGTATTCATATGTCTCCCTCATTTTTCCAGAAGGGAAATATGTGCACATCACCTGTCTTCTCATTGATGCACATAAGATTTTACGCGCACTGCCACACGCACACTTTCGGGAAAAGAAAAGGTGGGTACCTTTTATTCGCTAACAAGTGGATAATTGGCTAGTAGTCTTTTTGCGTCTTTAAGTTTCCATTCCGGCAAACTACCTTCTGGAGCCAGTAGTAGAGACTCTACCTCCGCAAATTTCCCTGTAAGCTGTATTTTGAGTTGGTTCTCCTGTGAATAAACTGAAAAGCTGGTTTCCACCCTCACCCAGTCCTGGTAGATATCATTGGAAAACTTAGGGTCTAGTTTGAGGTGCTCTACCTCTTCCCATTGAGGTGTCAGTTGGTATATGTGTACATGGGGAAAAGCATCCCTTCTAAGATCAGCCTTTACCCAAATAGAAAGCCTAATTCTTTCTCCTTCCTGGAAAATCGAAAGGGGATGATCAAAAATCACTTCCTTCCCATAGTCATAAGAAAAGGTTTTCTCTCCAAAAGCAGCCTGAGACGGACTAGTCCCATCAAAGCCCTGATACCATAGGGTGAGTGTATCAGATGATTGCCAACTTCCATCCTCAACTTCTGTCCAGCTTTTTGGAGCTATGTCTATTCCTAAAGGTGGAGATTTGGGACCAAGCTCATGTACGCCAAGCTCTTTTAGGCGTACTCCCTTCATCTGAGCTATCTCTACTCCTTTTTTCCCAAGTCCTGCAGGATCAAAATAGGGTTCACTTTCTTTACTTACCACCAGGATTTTCCTACTGCTGTCTAATTCTGGAAGTAGTTCTCTGGGTAACCAGGGATGAGCATTTAACTGAAGAATATTCAACGCCTGCTGAAAACTACTTCTTGGCAGAAAGCCTGTAGCCTGAGGGATTCCCAACTCATAGGAAGCGATTAAACTTTCTCTGAATGCGGTATTATCTATCTGAATGGGAGAAAATTTCTCAGACCCAATGTGATATAAAGGGAGAGGGAGAATAGACTGGAAGCTCGACTTAGCTAGCCCTTTCTCATTTAGGGTAGGCTGATACGTACGGGTCGCAGAGGTAAACGGATTAGGAGAATGGCTAATGCCCTTCTTTCTGGCAGATAGGAAGGTATAGCTTTCCCATACCCAAAAGAGGAGGACTGCAGCTAATAAACTATAAGCTAACCCGGGGCTCTTCAACTTACCTAAGGACTTAAACCTATGGTAAACAAAGGCAGCTAAAAAGAGAGACCATGTGTAAAAGAAGATCCATCCAAACCTCCCTAGTGAACGAAACTGCTTAAGAATGGGAACGTAATCCAGCACATTTCTCATTCCAAGGAAAAAGGGGAAAGCTGTAGAGAACAGCAGGATCAGAAGAGAAAACCGTAGCCACCTCACTAATTGGGGAGGAGTCTCTTCAGGGAAATAGGAAATCCCATTCTTTTGAATCAGGTTCTTTATCCACCTGAATAATAGATATAAAAACAGACTCGTTCCTAAAAGCTCACCATAGAGTCTAAGGTGTATGTTGGGCTTTTAG
>JBCBKZ010000839.1:0-2603 GCA_038520955.1 Bacteroidota bacterium
CTCCCTGCTTGGTAGGATGATAGTGAAAAGGGGTAGCGATCTAGCAAAAAGGTGTAGGTGGTCAAACTAGCGGAGGACTTTTTCCTTGAAAACGTACTCTATTTGCTCTATGCTGATTCGAGCTTCCTTGCCTGGGGTGTAGAGAATCTGACAAATAAAGTTTCGCGTGCCTATGGGAAAGTTAAAGCTCTCATTGATGCCCTTTCTCCTAAACTGAAGTTCAAATCCTTCTTCAAACTGGGCACGATATACAGGGTATACCTTATCCTCAAAATGGATCATGTACATGAAACGCTTCACCTGATTAGGCCAGAAGTCTTTGTTCGGTTTTACTTCACGTGGGTCCATGCTCATCTCCATATTGATATGGTGGCGAATACAGCCTGCCTGGGTGATAACTACAAAGCGGGTATTGGAAATTCTGGCAGATTCTATGCGAGTGAGAGAATCCCATTTATGATCTGTAAAAAAAGGGTTATATCGGCTAATGACAGGCGTAAGCTGGTCCAGCTTCAGACGGCACTCCTCTTGCTGTGCATAAGCTGATCCCCACATACTCAAGAAAAATCCTACTAATATCCCCAGGCGGTAACGCATCCTCCAATTTCCGAAAACTCTACCAGCATCAAAACTGATTGATGAAACCTATGTGGATTTTTCCCCTGGCAGGCTGAAAATCCTGCTTTTCTGTTCGTCCTGCAGCATAAGAGATAGAGATGATACCAGCTTTGGTTTCATAGTTCATGCCTATACCTATACCTAGGGGGCGGAGATACTCTTGAGTGACCTGATTCTCCAGGTAGGCATAATCCAGGAAGGTGTACATAAAAGAATTTTTCTCCAGGAGTAAGCGATACTCAAGGGAGAATCTAGAATAGAGGTTAGTGAAAAATTCATTCTCATTAAACCCTCTCAGGGTACGAGCACCTCCCACCTGTAGCAAGTCATTCAGGAAATAGGTATCCTGCTTTAGCCAGTAAGTACGATTAGCCAGATGTAGTACATGTCTCCCTCCTAATGGCTGAAAGAAGGAAACATGGCTATTTAGCTCTAACAGGTTTTGCTTTTCTTCCAGCCCCTCATAGGTAGACGCGTCTATTAGTGCATTTTGTCTGATCTCTCTGTCTCCAACAGAAAGGAGAACATCAGCCACTAGCCCTTTGCGAGGGTTCCAGACGTAGTCCAGTTCGTTCAGTCGGAATCCGGTCCCTACAGATCTTTGGACTCCGTCCAACAAGGGCGGAAGGGTGGCCAGAGAATTTACCGTGGAGTCCAGTAGACTGGAAGATCGATTATTTACCGAGATCCTGGCAGATACGCTGGGGGAAAACTGATAGCTCAATGCGGCATGAAAAGTTCTGACCAAAAATTGCTCCTCCTGATTACGTATGTCGAAGGCCCCCTCTACCTGAAAGTTGGTTCCCAGTAGGTAAGGCACAGCCAGTTCTGCAAATAAGGACTGACTGGTAGTGGTGAGCTTCTGATAAAGAAAGGTGAAGCGTTCTCCTCGCTTAAATGGGCTGAAAAGGGTAACATCTGCAGAGCCGGTAATTTGTAAACTCAGGTCATTCTCACTAGGCTGCTGCAGGATGCCCAGCAAAATATCAAAGCGACTGTTGTTCTTATTGCTTAGAGGAAGATGGATGGTGGCTTTATTGGTGGGGCTTATCTTCACATAGGGTAGGGAGTCCATGTTAAAGTAAGGAGAATTTTCTATCCTTTGCCTGATTTCTGGAATTAAGTCTTGGGTAAAAGGCATCTCTTTCTCTATGCCCAGGAAGGCGTAAATAAAGGATAGTTCTTCCCGTACTTCTCCTGATACTTGTAAACTATCTACCGTTATTCTGGGACCTGAATCCCATTCGTAGGTTATGGAAGCTTCCACTATGTCTTTCTCTGGACTCTGATAAGACACGTTCTTAAGCTTCAAACTACTTAAGGCATATCCCTGACTATCTCCCTTGAGCGATTCTGCTAATTTGTCTTCCAGTCTCTTCCAATCCAGCGGAGGCCTTTTTCGGACGTAAAGTTGTAGGTCGGAATCTTGAGAAAGAGGAAACTCCCCTGTGAACTCGAGATTAGCTAAAAAATATCTGGGTCCTTGGTAGAATGTGAGCACTAGACTGTCTGGTCTCAGCTCAAAATGGTCTAATGTACTGGCCTGCCAACCCTGGGCTTGGGCGCTTTCCACCCATTTCTGCGCAACCAGCTGGATCTCAAGGGAATCTTTAGCCTGACTGAATAGTTTTTTTGCCTCTTCCTGGAGAAAAGAGTCAGTTAGGCCTGAAAGTTGAAGGTAGTTAGGAGTGTTAGTCTGAGCGTATATAGGGGAAAAATCAGCAAGTGACAGCCATAGAAGTAAACACCCTAAGCTGGATAGCAGAGGTTTTCTGACAAATTGATATGTTTTCTTACACCTGATTTTCACTTTTCAGAAGGATAGAACTTCAACGATATGAGATTCAATTTTGTGTAAAAATTATGGTGAAGGCATATTTTTCTTTTTGAATGTACCCTTCAGGTGTGTGAATTGATTAGATACAGAACAATTTCGTCAGATTCCACACAAAATTTGTCCCCTATGAAAGTTTTTTAAGTAAATT
>JBCBKZ010000083.1:0-12399 GCA_038520955.1 Bacteroidota bacterium
TGGATTTTTATATTCTTTACTATTGGTTAATTTTGCGATTTCCAATTTTAATCCATAGCCAGACAGTTATTTATCGGTTTATTTATGTATAAGAGAAATAGCGTCTTATCTACCACCATTTTTAGCCTTGTATGTATATTCTCCCTCACTTCAGCCATAGCGCAGGAAAACGTTCTACTCTCATTTGATAAGGAGAATGTTTCCAAAGAAGAGTTTGAGAGAGTTTACCAAAAGAATAATGGCGGATACGAATCTGCCAAAACCCATACCACAGAACAGTTCCAGGAATATCTGGATCTCTACATCAATTTTAAAAGGAAGGTTTTTGCAGCGGAGGATATCGGCTTACCTGAAACGCCTGGCTTTCAGCAGGAGTTTGAAACCTACCGCAAGCAACTAGCCAGGCCCTATTTATCTGCGAAAGAAGTAGAGAATAAACTGATAGAAGAAGCATATGAGCGTTCCAAGCTCATTCTGAATGCTAACCACCTCCTCATCAGCCTTAGTCAAGATCCTACTCCTGAGGATACAGCTAAAGCTTATAAGTTGATCTCCGCTATTAGAGATACCCTCATGAAAGGGGGTGCCAGCTTTGAAGAGATGGCCACCAAACATTCTACTGATCCCTCAGCGGCTCAAAACAAAGGAAACCTTGGATACTTCTCAGTATTTGATATGGTATACCCTTTTGAGACAGCAGCTTATTCTACTGAAGTGGGTGAAGTTTCTTCTCCGGTTAGAACTCAGTTTGGATATCACCTAGTAAGGGTAAACGACAAAATAGTTACTGCCGGGAAAAAGCGTGCTTCACACATTCTCATTAGAGTGGGAGATAGATATAGTGCCAAGGACACTGCTCAGGCAGAGCAGATAATACAAGAACTCTACGGCAGGCTCAAACAAGGGGAAGCCTTCGCAGATCTGGCTCAGGAGTATTCTGACGATCCTAATTCTGCCCCTAAGGGTGGAGACCTGGGAACCGGTAGACTGCTACCCAGTATGCAGGAGATCAAACTAAAATTAGCTCCAGGAGAATTTTCTGCTCCTTTCCAGACCCAGTTTGGCTGGCACTTAATGAGCATCAGTGAAATAGATAGCCTTAAGTCCCTTCAGGAATCTACCCCTACCATTCGTCAGAGAATTACCAGAGACAGTAGATCCAAGCTTAGCAGAGCTGCCCTGGTAGATCGCATCAAAAAAGAATACAACTACAAATTGAATGATAAGGTGTTTGATGAATTCACGGGGACACTTACCCCTACCTTTTCTAATGGAACCTGGACACCTGATACTACTGGAGAAAAAATAGAATTTTATAAGAACACCTTATTTACACTCGATGGCGATTATAAAGCTTCACTGGCTGACATGGTAAATTTCTACGCCAGATTCAGAGTAAGAAATCCTCGTCTGAGCCCCAGAAAAGCAGCAGAACAGATTCTTGATAGATTTGCAGAGCGCACCCTCATGGATTATGAGGAACAAAAACTTCCTGAGAAGAATCCTGAGTATAGATATCTGCTAAAAGAATATAGAGATGGAATATTGCTCTTCACCCTCATGGAGCAAAAAGTGTGGAAGAAAGCGGTAGAAGATTCCGTAGGGCTAAAGAAATTTTATGAGGATAATAAGGATGATTTCTATGCAGAAAAGACCCTGGATGTAAGAGAATACAAAGCTACTTCTAAAGAAGCCATCCAGCAGGTAGCTGACATGCTAAAAGAAGGTAAAACGGAAGAAGAGATTACCGCTTCTATCAATAAAGAATCCTCTTTAGCCTTAAGAATCATCAGTCAGACATTCGAAGAAGGGGAAGGCCAGCCTGAACAGCCCATCATGGGAAAAGAAGCAGGCTATACTACGGATCCTTTTGAGAGTGGAAAGAGTTATAAGATTTGGGTAGTGAAAGAAGTGATTCCTGCCGGAATTAAGCCTTTTGCTAAAGCTAAATCTGAATGCATCACTAAGTACCAGGATCACCTGGAAAATGAGTGGTTGACCGAGTTAAGTGAAACTTATCCGGTCAAAGTAGATAATGGGGTGTTTGCCACATTATTTAAGTAGAGTATCCTAAACAGACCCAATGCAGCTCGAACGTAACATATATGGTCAATCAGTCTTGATACTGCTAATAGGCCTTATAAGTCTGAGTCTTCTTTCTTGTAACAAGAATGTTCCTGTGGAACAGGAGGTGGTAGCCACCTACAAGGGAGAGAAGCTTTACAGGGAAGAAGTAAACCAATACCTCCCTTTTCAAATAGTCTCAGACACTGCCAGAATAGAAGACAGTACCAGACTGGCTGATAAATACGTTCAGCGGTGGATTAAGGACAGGCTCATGGCAGACCAGGCCAGAAGCCAGATTCAGGACCTGGATGAGAAGATTCAATACCAGTTGGATAACTACAAATACCAGCTTATCCAGCAGGAATACATTAATCAGGTTCTCCGCCAGCAGCTAAATACCAATGTCTCGGATAGCGAGGTCGAAAATTATTATCAGCAGAATCAGGATAAGTTCAAGAGTAAGGCACCTTACTATAGCTTTTTCCACATAAGAACCCCCGTCTTAAACCCTTACCAGCAGGTAGCCTGGATGAGAAGTGCAGAATCTTCTGACATAAACAGACTGAAAGAGTGGGCAGAAGGGGAAGGAGAATCTGTGATGATAAAACTCGACAGTACTTTCCTCCCAAACCAGGAAATCATTCTGGCCGGTGAGGGGTTCTTCGGAGATATTACCCGAATCAGAAAAAAAACGGTTTATAACTACTTCACTAACCAGGATGAGAAATACTATAACTTTATCAAGGTTCTGGATGTAATAGAAACAGGGGAAGTTAAGCCGCTGAGCTTATGTAGAAATGAAATCGTTCAACGTATTCTCAGTAAAAGAAAGAATAGACTTATAGAACAAACTGAATCTGATCTCTGGCAAAAAGCCCAGAAGAATAAAGGATTCAGGATAGCAGGCAAATAAAGACGCAGATATTTGGGGTAGCCTTTACATTTTGCTCAAAGTATGCTCATAGTAAACCAACAGAAGATGATTAAGAAAATTCTGGTATCCATTCTCGGAGGTATCATATTGTGTATTCCTGCCACCCTTTCCAGCCAAACGCTGGATAGAATAGTGGCAGTGATTGGAGAGGAGATAGTGCTGGAATCAGATGTAGATAACCAGTACAACTATCTGACTGGTAACGGTCAGAAAGATGATGGGACGCTAAGGTGTGTAGTCCTTGAACAGCTGATAGTTTCTAAACTTCTCCTGAATAAGGCAGAGCAGGATAGTATTATCGTGTCTGAGGACGAGGTATTAGGAGAAATTGACAGACGTATAGAGTACATGATGTCTCAGCTGAATAATGATGAGTCTGAGTTTGAAAAACGTTATGGTTCTCCCCTCATCCAGTTCAGAGAAGATCTGAAACCAGACATAGAAGATGAGCTTCTCATCAACAGACAGAGAAGCCAGATATTCTCTGAAGCTTCTATCACCCCGAGAGAGGTAGAGAAATTCTATAAAACCATCCCAAAAGACAGCTTGGGGCTATTCCCGGCTGAGGTGGAATATTACCAGTTAGTGCTTAATGCTCCTTATTCAGAAGAGAGTGTAACGGAGACAGTAGAGAAACTGGACGACTTACGCGATAGGGTGTTAAATGAAAACGCAGATTTCGGACTTTTGGCACAGGAGAATTCGCAGGGACCCAGTGCAAGAAATCAGGGACTTTTGGGCCAGTTTGGGAGAGGGCAAATGGTGCCGGAGTTTGAAGCAGTAGTGTATAACATGCGTAAGGGAGAAATTTCCAAGCCTTTCCTCACTGAGTTTGGCTACCATATCGTAAGACTGGAAGACAGAACGGGGGAGTTATTGACTGCCAGACACATCCTCATCAAGCCTAGAAACAGTGCGAATGGAGACTCCGTAGCTATTAAGAATCTAAACGATATTCGTACAGAAATACTCAATGATTCACTTACCTTTGAACAAGCTGCCATCAGGCATTCTGAAGATAGAGGTACTAAAGACTGTGGTGGATGCGTAGTAAATCCACAGACATTGGAAAGAAAAATTCCAATGGATGCTTTGGACGCAGAAACATTCTTCCTGATTGATGAGTTGGCAGAAGGAGAAATTTCGGAGCCTGTGGAGTTTTTGTCTCCTGATGGTAGGAGAATGTTTAGAATATTGTATCTTAAAACCAAGATACCCCCACACAAGCCCGATTTAGCAAACGACTATCAGAAAATTCATGATACCGCATTACGTTCCAAACAGGCGGATAGCTTCGATGACTGGCTAGTTGACGCTAAGAAAAATATATATATTGAGTTGAAACCTACTGAATGCATTAATGCCCTAAAAAACTGGACCGAGAACTAATGCAGAAATTCAAAACAGAAGTAGAAGCAGCAGATGCACTTGCCCAAAAGTACCAGGAATTAAAAGATGAGATCGGAAAGGTCATTATAGGCCAGGAAGATGTAGTTGAGAAACTTCTCATAGCGTTATTTTGTAAAGGTCATACCCTACTGGTAGGGGTACCCGGACTTGCCAAAACCCTCTTGATCAGCACCATAGCCAAGGCCTTAGACCTGAAATTTAGCAGAATTCAGTTTACGCCTGACCTGATGCCAAGTGATATTCTGGGAACAGAGATCCTGGAAGTAGATCCGGAAACCAATCTTAAACACTTTAAATTTATCCAAGGACCCGTTTTTGCCAATATTGTGTTGGCTGATGAGATTAACCGTACCCCTCCTAAAACACAGGCGGCCCTACTGGAAGCCATGCAGGAGAAAAAGGTGACCATCTCTGGTGAGTCCTATAAACTGGATCCTCCTTTCTTCGTACTGGCTACTCAGAACCCTATAGAACAGGAAGGTACCTACCCGCTACCCGAAGCACAGTTAGACCGCTTCATGTTTAACATTACGGTAGACTATCCTTCCATAGAAGAAGAAATAGAAATTGTAAAGAGCACTACCGCTCCTAATAATACAGAAATCAATACTGTCATTACTCAGGAAGACATTATGTACTTCCAGGACCTAGTAAGACAGGTACCTGTAGCGGATAATGTGGTGGAGTATGCCGTAAAACTGGTAAACAAAACGCGTATCAATACGCCTCATGCACCTGAAGAAATTAAGGACTTCATCAACTGGGGAGCAGGCCCGAGAGCTTCCCAATACCTGATTCTCGGAGCCAAAGCCTTATCTCTCCTGAGAGGAAAGTACTCTCCGGACATAATGGAGGTAAATGATGTAGCCAGTTCTGTACTAAGACACCGTATAGTCCCTAGCTTCACAGCAGAAGCAGAAGGTATTACCATAGATGACATTATCTCTCGTCTGGTGGGATAATGACACATAGAAATACTTAAACCTAATAGCTCTGGGTTTAAACCCAGAGCTATTAGGTTTAAGAAAGTGATCAATAAAGCGCTTCTCAAAGAAAAGATACTTTTTAAAGTAGGAAGGACCCTGAGGCTCTCGAAGGGTTGAATTGTTCCATATAGCTTTGTCGTTTCGAGAGCCTCAACGACCATATCTGGTATGCTTTATAATGATCAGCTATCTTAAGCCCTACGTAAATCACTCAATAATTTCGCACCTCCTATGTCAGAAAAACCCCAAACCTATCTCATTATTGGCGGGGGACTGGCAGGAACTTTTATGGCTGTCAGGCTTACTTTGGCAGGTCAGAACGTCATTCTGATAGATGATGAAGCTCCCTACGGAGCCTCTAAAGTGGCAGCAGGTTTATTCAATGTGATTACGGGCAGATTCGGAGCCAGGACTTGGCTGGCAGATACCTTACTGGAAGAACTGACGGCCTTCTTCAAACAACCAGAAATAGCCTCTCTTCAACAGTACATCCACTACTCTCCTATCTATCGTCCTTTCAAGACAGTAGAAGAATACAACAAATGGCTGGGCAGAGCTACGGAAGAAGGATATGAGCATTTGGTGAATTTTCAGGAGTCCCCTTTAGAGGATGAGAAGCTGCATAATGAGTTAGGCGGTATCATGATTAAGCCCTGTGGATGGCTGGATACAGTAGCCATGCTTAAAGCTGCAAAGGAGTTATTATCTACCTTCTCTAATTTTCGCTACCTACAGACTACCCTGGATATGGACCATTGGAATCCAGAAGCTAAGTCTATCAACATTGAAGGAGAAGAAATCTCTTTCGACCAGCTAGTTCTGTGTGAGGGATACAGATTAGCTGAAAATCCTCTCTTCCCGGAAGTTAAGATCATCCCTAATAAAGGAGAGGTTTTGCTGATCAAAGCACCTGAATTTCAGCTTCCCTTTGTCTTATCCCGAAAGATCTACCTCATCCCCTTAGCAGATGATACATATGTGGTAGGCTCCACCTACCAGAATAAGTTTGAAGATAAAGGACCTACGGAGTGGGGAAAAGAGGAAATTTGTTGTCACCTAGAGAAAGCAATCAAAGTTCCCTACAGGATTTTGGCGCATTATGCAGGTATAAGACCTACAACTCCTAACAGGAGGCCCATTCTTGGAACACATCACACGTACAAACATATTCACGTTTTGGGCGGTTTTGGAACTAAGGGTGTCTTATTATCCCCTTACTGTTCACGACTTCTCACGGAAAAGCTGCTTGGAAAAGATCCTGTTATACCGGATGAAATAAAGCTCGAACGATTCTACTGAAAATTGAGCCTTAGATAGTTATTTTTTGTGTAAATTCTTTTTCTGGATTTTTCCTATTCTGATATCAAGATGCGATATATGCGTTTTACCTATTTTTTGTCTGCACTACTAGCCAACTTGCTGATAGTGTCTACACTTTCTGCACAAGAGCTTCCGTTCAGAAATTTCTCTGATTGGGGTTACCTTACCACAGAACATTTTGATGTATACTTTGCAGGTGATCAGGAAGAGGCTGCTGTAAAAGTGGCAAAGTATGCTGAATTAGCGAGATTCGAATTAGGCGTCTTGTATGACTACAAGCCGCAGGAAAGATATAACCTCATTTACCTCTCCAGCACAGAGGAGTTTCTTCATACCAACTTTGAGAAGCAAAACCCGGAAAGGGATATGTCCTTCCAGCTGCCTACCCGCGCTGTGAACGTCATAGATCAGGGAGAAAGTAAACTACTATATCAGTCAGTGAAGCAATCTGTTTCTGAGCTGATTCTGGAAGAGTTTGCCTTTGGGGAAAGAGCTGGAGCTACCATACAAAGCCAGTTGCTATTGCACATACCTACCTGGTTTCACGAAGGGCTCTCCGCCTATGCTGCTAGCGGATGGACTTATGAAGATGAGCTCTGGATGAATACGCTTTCCAGATCTGATAACATCCTGGAGATGGCATTGGAAGGGGAAGAAAAGATTAATGAAATCGTGAGAAAGTCCATCTGGTATTTCATCACACATGAATACGGAGATCAGAAGATTTCTGAAATCATCTATCTGGTCAATATTTCTCACTCCATAGAAGCAGGCATCATTTCCGTTCTGGGCATCACGCTAAATACGCTGACAGAAAGATGGAGAGAATTTATTCTCAGTAGATCTACTGCTCAGAGAGCTGGGAGATCAGATCTGGCTGAGCTGAGTGGCGTTTCTTCCTTAGAAGTGGATGAGAAGATGAGAGTTACTTCATTCTCTTATAATGACAATGAAGAGAAAGTAGCCATGTTCCTTTCCCAGCAGGGTAGGCAGCACCTATACCTATATGACGTAGGAACCGAAGAGCTTGAAGCCACTTCTATTCACAGTTCCTATCAGAACCCCCTAAGTGCCAGATATCCGGTGAACTATCCTATAGCCTGGTCTCCCGCTGGAGATAAACTGGTGACGGTAATTTACTCTAAGCAAGCTTACCGACTGGTCTATTATAACCTTTTTGATAACCAAAGCATCATTCTCCCACTGGGAAAAGATATCACTCAGGTAATGTCTCTAGCTTGGTCTCCTGATGGATCTACTATAGCCATGTCTGCTTCCCACTTAGGAAGAACGGACTTATTTGTTACCAAGGCGGAGGATAATAAGCTGCGCGCCATTACTGATGATATTTACGACGACCTGGACCCATCATGGAGTACGGATGGTAGATCTCTCTATTTCTCCTCTACCAGGTCCAACACTGCCCTACCTGCTGCTCAGGTAGACTGGGAACAGCATATGGCCTACTTTGACTTGTTCTCCATCAATGTAGCTAGCCAGGGAGACCTATCCAGAATCACAAAAACACCTTTGGTGAATGAGCGTAACCCGCGCATGGCAGAAGCAGGTAAGCTGTTGTATGTGTCTGATGAATCTGGAATCTTCAACTTTTACCAAATAAATCCTTCCAATAACTCTTTCAGAGCGCTATCCAATCTTTCTGCTGGTGTGGAGTCCTACTCTATCTCTGACAATCAGATGGTAGTGGCAAGTCCGCTTGCAGGAAAAAACAACCTCTTCCTTATCAGTAAGGATGACCTGATAGCATCAAGAACGCCTCAGCCGACTCTTCTCAGGCTTGATAAGCTGTCTATGATCCAGAATCAGCTAGCGAAAAACGAAGCCCGTAAGCAGGCTGCTGAAAGGCTGGAGAGAATGAAAGAGCTGCAAGCAGAACAGAAAAAGCAGCAGGCAGAAACTAAAGAAGAAAAGAAAGCAGAAGAATCAGATAAGCCAGTAAGGTTCTACCTCTTTGACGAAGATGATGGGCCTTATGAAGTAAGAAGACCCGACCCGTTGGCCCTGGATAAGAGGGCTAATAATGACGTCATCAATACTGTCTTTGGAGAAAATACCAAGCCAGAACTGGCAGAGGTGGAAGTATCCAAGGCTTATACGGCGGCAGCCGGTTGGCAGACAGATGCCCTCCAGTTAGGAATCATCTATGATCCGGTAGCTGGATATGGGCTGGACCTGGGCGTAAGTTTCTCAGACATGCTGGATAACCAGCGCCTCAGCCTGCAGCTAAACCCATATATCAAATTCAGGAATAGAGACATAGCCCTGAAGTATGAGTACCTGAAGTACAGACCTGACTTCTACTTGGAGTTGAAGAATCAGGGAAGAAAGTATGATTTGGAGCCACTAAATCGCCAGGGACTGGATACCCTTAACTTCCAGTTTGAGCACTTTCAAGCCAATGCAGGGGTAACCTATCCCATCAACCGCTATCTGTCAGCAGGGCTGGAACTGGGGTACCACCGCATTACGCGTACGGATCTTAAGCTGATCAGGCCTAACCTGTTAGACGACGAGGCCGATGTAGCCAGAGCTACCGCCAGAATCTCTTACAACAATGTGAAGATGCGGGAGAGTTTTGCCTACAAGGGAGTAGAAGCAGAATTGGCGCTGCATAACTACTACTCTATCACGGAATCCAGGCTCAGGTTCCAAACGGCACAGTTCCAGGCAAAGCACTATGTGGAGCTTTTTGACAAGATCGTTCTGGCATCTCAGGTAAGAATAGGGATTAGTTTTGCAGAGAATAGAACTGCCGAGAATGATGATCGCCAGCAGTTTTACCTGGGTGGAATAGAGAACCTTATTCTTCCGGTTTCCTTTGAAGAGAATAACAACGATAGAATAGAATTTATAGACGTTTCTCCTGATCTATATGACTTTATGTTCCAGGAGTTTCTGACGCCTAACAGAGGGTTTGACTTCTTCGCGAGAAATGGCTCCAGATATGTGATGACCAACTTTGAGCTGAGAATCCCATTAAGCAGGCTACTTAAGCAGCACCTGAACTCTTCGGCCCTCTACAACCTAGAGTTCATTCCATTCTTTGATGTGGGTACGGTCTGGGATCAGGGAAATCCCTTCTCCACTAAGAAGCCGACTGATACACAGATCGTAGGATCTAATCCAGTAGTGGTACAACTACAGACCCTGAAAAGTCCCTTCCTTTTCGGATTTGGAACAGGTTTAAGAACGAACCTGTCTGTCTTCTCCGTGAGGCTGGACCTAGCCTGGGGCGTAGATGACAACACCCTACAAGCACCATTCTTCACCACAACTCTGGCGAAGAACTTCTAGGAGAAAATATATAACATGAAAAAAGCTCCCGGTTTAGACTTGGAGCTTTTTTTATGTGCTGCTATTAGGATTACGGTCGATACAATCGACCTCTATCTAGCCATAGAACAAGCTCCAGCTTGTTCAGAAATTAAGTACAGGACTCCTGTCCTGTAAAAGAATTCCTACCTTCGCCTGCATGCATATAGGCGTCATAGCAGACCCAAGGTCTTTCCATACCCAGAAGTGGACTAAGGGATTGTTGGAAACAGGCGTACAAGTAACCGTCTTCAGCTTTTCCAACTATCAGCTAGGCTATGTGCCCTGTGTATTTATCCCGCCAGTGCTAGGGGAAGATGGAAATCCCTCATACCTAAGTTTTCTCTTATCAGGCAAGCGTCTTAGAAAAGCCTTGGAAGTGTACCAGGTAGACATCGCCAATCCCATCAACATCACCCCTTATGGCGTATGGGCAGATAGATCTGGCTTCAGGCCCATGGGAAGCATAGCCATGGGCGCAGATATCTTTGAGTATCCACCTAAAGGCATAGGGAGAGATATTCCATTACAGCAGCTCTGGGGGCAGGTAGAAGCACTCAGCTTAACAGGCAAAATCACCTCTGCCATCAAGCAGCCTATATTTAGACGACTGGTCAAGCGAGCCCTACAGCATTCAGACTTCATCACGGGGGATAACCTCCAGCTCGTCTATGCGGTGAGAGACTGGTTCGGAATAAATGTGGAGAAAGTTCATCTAAACCGCTGGGGCATAGAAGAAAAGCTATTTCAGGCTTCTAATGAAAGGCTGGCTGAACTCAGGAAAAAATATGACATTCTCCCGAATCAGAAAGTAGTCTTAAGTCCCAGAGGATTAAAGCCTATTTATCAGGGAGAACTCATCCTTGATGCTATAGCGGAGCTACTCAAGGAAGGTACTGAAGATGTCAAGTACATTCTCTTCTCTGCCGGTTATGGAATTTCTTCCAGCATCATAGAAAAGGGGAAAGCCTTGGAGGCTAAGTATCCAAATCTGCACATCGCCTGGGACCTTATCCCCAGAGAAGAAGTGTGTGCCCTATGGAATCTGGTAGACGTATTTATCTCTGCGCCTGTCTATGATGGCTATTCTAACGCACTAAGTGAAGGTAGGTATATAGGAGCACTCCCCATCGTGAATGATATTCCTGCCCATCAGGAGCTCATCCTTCATGGAGAAAATGGATTTGTGGTGGAGCCTTTTGATGTGCCTGGCGTAAAGAAGCAGATACGGGAGGTATTGGAACAGCTAAACCCCTACAAAGAGAAAATGGTCCAGACAAACCGTTCATGGATACTAGAAAATGCACATCTCCCTACCAATATGAAGGCTTTTGTGGAACTGTGTAGGCAAGCGATTGGATGATAGCCTTAGGTTGGGTACCTACGGCACCCTAATTTTTTTCGCCCTAAGGGCTAGAGGGGTTTGGCTCCTATGGAGTCTATCTACAGCCGATTTGAAATAGGAGAAGGTTAGCCTGAACAATGAACATCACAATGTAGGGGTGGATTTATCCGCCCTTGAAACTCTTAGTCAGATGAGACTGTTAATCTAATTTTGTTTATGAGCCCACCATTTGAATGGTGGAGAACAAGGTAACAGAAAATACCTAGGTAGAGACACGATGCATCGTGTCTCCTGCTACCCAAGGCGAATAAATTCACCTCTACATTTCGGTGAAAAATCCCTGAAACCCACCTGTTTATCTATTAAAAAAGGTGTATATTGCGCCACATTTTATAGACCTTCTTATTTTTTATTATGCATCTACCTGCTGAACTCCTTTATACCAAAGAGCACGAATGGATCCGCATTGACGACAGCGGGAATACTGCCACTATTGGGATTACTGACTTTGCCCAGAACGAGCTGGGTGACATTGTGTACGTGGAAATAGAAACCCTCAGCCAGACACTTGACCGCAACGATATCTTCGGGACAGTGGAAGCAGTAAAAACTGTTTCTGATCTTTACCTACCTGTTCCAGGCCGTATAATGGAAGTGAATGAAAAGCTGGAAGAGAAACCAGAGCTGGTAAATGAGGACCCATACGGGCATGGATGGATGATTAAAATAGAAATTACAGGCTCTACGACAGGTGCAGATCTGATGACTTCTGGAGAGTATGGAAAGATGGTAGGTCAGTAATTTTCCTCGGAGACTACAAAAGGACGAACATATAAGACATACTGTTTGAAATTTTGACCTTTCAGATTGATTTTCCAGTCTGAAAGGTCTTAACTTATTGAATCTTATCTCGTTCTAATGTATATGACAAGATTTCTTTCCTGCCTTCTCCTATTTTCTCTGATAGGCACCTCTTTACTTTTTTCCCAAATAGACCAGGAATC
>JBCBKZ010000840.1:0-2601 GCA_038520955.1 Bacteroidota bacterium
GGAAATGGGTCCTTTTATTGGGGGGAAGCTTTTAGGTAGTGAATGGCACCTATTTTATATTGAATAACCGGACTATTATTAATTCTGAAAGATGCGATCTTCCATATAGTGTGCAGTTTTAGCCACTTATTAAACATAATTGAAAGTCAGATCTTCAATTTTTAACATACCTATCGATGAAAACATTGACCTTATTAACCCTATCACTCACATTTTTTCTTCTTTCTTGTCAGAATTCAGAAACAGAATCCCAGGATAAAAATCAGGCTTCAACGGAGATGGTTTCAGAAAACCTACTTACGCCAGAGGAAGTAGAGGAAGGTTGGCAGCTTCTATTTGATGGCAGCAGTTTCAATGGATGGCATATCTATGGGAAGGATAGTGTAGCTGGTTGGGCCATAGAAGACGGACAGCTTACTAATATTCCAGAGGTCGCAGGAGGTGACATGACGACTAACAATGAGTACGCCAACTTTGAGCTTAGCCTGGAATGGAAGGTAGAAGAAGGGGGGAATAGCGGAATCCTCTACCGGGTAATAGAGAATTCTCTTTACGGTGGTCCCCCTGAAACAGGTCCTGAGTATCAACTGATAGATGACATTGGGTACCCTGGAGAACTAAAAGACGGGCAGCTAACTGCCGCCAATTATGATATGCACCCCCCTCAAAAAAGTGCTTTCAAGGGAGCCAATATTTATCATCATGCCCACATCATCGTTAACGATTCTTTAGTAGAGCATTACCTGGATGAGGAATTGATTGTAAGCTATGTGCAGTGGTCTGATGACTGGGAAGAAAGGCGGAAGGTCAGTAAATGGGTGGATTACCCGGGTTACGGAACTGCGAAAAGTGGGAAAATTGCCTTGCAGGATCATGGAAACAGGGTATGGTTTAAAAATGTAAAAATTAAGCCCCTACCCTAGTTAGCTATATAAAGTAAGTTCCCAATGTCATCAATGGAGACTTCTTTAAGGATTAAGTATGCCAGGAAGTGGGATGTATTTCCTGAAATTCATCTCACTTCCTGGCAATTAGATAGTTAGCCTTTACAAAGAAACTATCCCCATAGTCTGGCTCAGGCTGTTTGGTGAGTCCCTTCTCTGTTAAAGGAAGATAAATGATAGGTCAATAAAGGCACCGGCGGGTGATAGGCCATTTCTTTGGTCTCGCTCTTACTGAGTACTCTTTCCCAGAAACTTCTCTCCTTGATAGACATAACCATCATATTTGCCTCCTTCATCAGGACAAACGATTCCAGGGTCTCTTGTAACTCTTCTCCTTTGATCAGAAAAAAAGACTTCCTTGGATAGGAAATTTCTTCCTCCACTTTCTCCTTATACCATTCGAACATCTCCTCCGGAAGACTTTCTCCTCCAAGGTTTACATGGGTGATAAGTAGCTCCGCATCTATCATTTTTGCCAGCGCAATTACCTCTCTTAATGGACCCGGCTCTCCAGCTGCGTAATCAGTCGCAAATACTATTCTGGTAGGAACCCCTTCTTCACTATAGTCGTCTGGTACTATTAACACAGGCACTTTTGCATATTCGACTACTCCGGCGGAGAATGATCCCACAAACCATTTTCTTACGCCTTCTGCGCCATTAGAAGACATCACTATCAGAGAAATATTCTCCTGCTCAGCATAATGGGTGATGTTACTTACGATGGGTCCCTGGTCCAACACTTGTTTAAATACTATACCTGGATACTTCTCTGAGAACTCTTCCACTATCACGGCAATTTTTTCAGAAGCGGATTTTGCCAATTGTTCACTGCCAGCATGCATGAAATCACTGGGTACCTCGGCAGGAATAGAGGGATAAGGGTAGATGTGCATCAATTGCACTTCAGCATCAATGTGGCTGGCCAGATTACACGCATAGGCAATTCCCGCCTTAGCTAGCTCTGTAAAATCGGTTGGTACGAGAATAATTGGTTTCATAATTCTGTGCTTGTTGATTATAAAACCAAGATGGAAAAGAATGGAATACTGCCTGATGACCATTGTCAGGAAGCAAGCTGTTTAATATCAGTTGTAAGCCCTAAAAGAGAACAAAAAGGCAATGGCAGACTACCTAAGCAGTCTGCCATTTTATTGTCCTTTTATAGAATAGGTTCACTGACTACTTATTGAATGTATACCTTTCTGTAAGAAGTTGTTTTCCCACTTCTCAGTTGAACGATATAAATTCCCTGAGATAATCCGGATACGTCTAATACTCTTTGGCCAAATACTCTCTTATCTGTACCTATTTTTTCACGGTGGTAAAGACGTCCATTGATGTCAGTCAACATTAAGTCAGAAACCTGCTGTACCTGGTTGTACCATACCTTCAATAACCCATCTACATTAGGATTAGTAGCTGTTAAAACGGGCTTCTCAGCGTTTCTTAAGCTTTGTGGAAGCACATCCAGGTTATCCTCCTCATATTCAGACCAACCATCATCTGCTCTTCCATGCCCTTCAACTACTTGTGCATTTGCTGTTACAATAAACAAGCTGAATACTAAAACGAAAACCGGGATGAATGTTTGTGTCAATCTTTTCATGATACTAGTTATTAATGGTTATTTATCAACTATTTAATTCTTATAACC
>JBCBKZ010000841.1:0-2599 GCA_038520955.1 Bacteroidota bacterium
CTCAAAAATATTTATTTTTGAGCTGTTGTTAACTGATTAACAATTCTAATTGTTGGGTTAGGCATAGGAGAGGAGAGTTGTGAGAGAAGAAAACCAGGGAATGAGAACCTCATATTCTCATTGCAAACGGATAAGATAAAAAAGATCATTCAGTCTTTTATCGAATTATAGCCAAACTTGTAAGATTTATTTCAATTTACATATATTTGGCATCTTTTATAAGAAAAGTGTTAGTCTATTCTTCTATTTGTATCATGCTTTTATAAAAGGAGAATCCTTAAAATAGTTTGCTTTCTTCTTGTAGGGCCAGATACTCAACTTAAACAAAATCACCTTTTTATAATCCATTTTCAAAACCTTATCAATTATATGTCGCACGTAAAGCTTGAATACATTTGGTTGGACGGTAATTCTCCAACTCAGGGGCTAAGAAGTAAAACCAAGATTCTCCCTGCTTCCAAGTTTTCAGGAAAGCTGGAGGAAGCTCCTATGTGGTCCTTTGACGGTAGTTCTACCATGCAGGCAGAAGGAAACTCTTCTGACTGCTTACTAAAGCCAGTTGCTGTTATTCCTGATCCAGGAAGAATTGGAACTGGATACCTGGTAATGACAGAAGTATTGAATGCTGATGGAACGGCACACGAGACTAATGGTCGTGCTACCATTGATGATGATGATAATGACTTCTGGTTCGGATTTGAGCAGGAATATTTTCTGTGGGATCCAGAAACTGATAAGCCGCTAGGCTTCCCAGCAGGTGGGTATCCTGAGCCTCAGGGACCTTATTACTGTTCTGTAGGAGCTAAAAATGCTTACGGAAGAGAAATTATAGAAGAGCATTTAGAAATCTGTCTACAGGCAGGACTAAATGTAGAAGGGATTAACGCTGAGGTAGCCGCTGGACAGTGGGAGTTCCAGGTATTTTCTAAAGGAGCAAAAGCTGCCGGAGATCAGGTATGGATGGCACGCTTCTTACTGGAAAGAACTGCTGAAAAGTATGGAATAGCCATTAACTACCACTGTAAGCCTGTATTAGGCGACTGGAATGGTTCTGGTATGCACGCTAACTTCTCTAACTCTACATTGAGAGATGCTGGAAATAAGGCTACCTATGATGAGATTTGTTCCAAATTTGGAGCCTCTCCTGAGGTTATCAAAGCTTGTATAGATGTATATGGTGAAGATAACCACCTACGTCTGACAGGCCTTCATGAAACACAGGCGATAGATAAGTTCAGTTACGGAATATCTGACCGTGGGGCTTCTATTCGTATCCCAATTGCTACTGTAGAGAATGGATGGAAAGGGTGGCTTGAGGACAGACGTCCTAACTCTGCTGCTGACCCATACAAAGTAGCATCAGTAATTATTAAAACTGTCAATAGCTAAGTCCTGAAAAGGATTAAGTGAAATCTGAAAAGCCTTCATGATTATTTCATGAGGGCTTTTTCTCTTTTCTCCTCTATTTTGCGCGTAAACTGCCTGAGAGAATTAGAAATAGTGGTAGTAGATTCCCAGATCAGCATATGACCTGTATCCTCTACTGGCTCTTCAATAATCAGGCTGGAAAGAAGGGGTAAGAGTATAGACCTTCTCACATTAGGATTAATGTGATCACTATCTCCATGAATGAGCCACACAGGTATCTTCTTTCCGCTGAAGCGTTTGTACTGTTCCAGAAAAGACTCCTCCTCGCATAGTGAGATCAGGTGCTTTAGAGAACCCAGCTGGAAGTTATTCAGGAAAGCGGAAACATAGGGAGAGGCGGGAATCCCACCAAAGTATGAGCTGGCAAAAGCCCAGCTGTATAATTTATACGCGAGTAACTGCTTTAACCAGCCTGACTGTAGGAGCTTTTTGAAGAGGGTATGTCTCTTGGCATCCACCCCCAGTTCTTCTGCAAAGCCTGCTACTGACAGCAGCCCCTTTATCTTATTGCCATAAGTCGGATAGGCGTTTAACAGTCTTAGGCTTAGGTAGGATCCTAAGGAGTGGCCTATGATCATGACATCCTCCAGCTTGTAGTGGTCTATGACAGCTTTTAAATCCTCTGTCAGAAGGTCAAAATCTATCCCCTCCTTACAGTCAGTGGATTTACCATGTCCTCTGAGGTCAAATGTAATCACCCGGTGTCCTGCTTGATATACTCTATGCCAGAGGGGGACCAGACTTTTACTGGATAAGCCTGCATCATGAATTAAGAGGACAGCCGGTCCAGAACCTTTGTGCCAGCTATAAATATACTCTCCCTCTCCTCTATCTATGGCCACTTCCACCCCATCAGGCAACTGATACAGCTGCTTAACATCTGGCGATTGTTTGATCTGAAGGCTACTAATGATCTGGCTTAACATTCCTATATGGACCATAAACACTAGAACAAACAAGGCACAAATAACTCCTAATAATAAGCTTAATAACATATCAGGTTCGGAAATATAAGGTTCTAACTAGCTGTTGATAGTTAGGTTAACCTATAAGGAAATACGTATAAATACGATACTTGATTTTAGAGGAAATAGTATGGGAAAGAATTTTTCGAAAATAGTTCAAAAAGTGTGCGAGAAATGTAAGTGGAAGGAGAAATTACAGAGAGATG
>JBCBKZ010000842.1:0-2565 GCA_038520955.1 Bacteroidota bacterium
ACAGGAACATCCACATTTACGCCAGGTACTCATTTGGGATAAAAAGTCAGGTAAGTACAAGAACTGGTGGAGAATCCTACAACAGATTAGAAGAGAACGTTATGAGTACCTCATAAATGTTCAGCGCTTTTTCTCAACTGGCCTGCTTTCTGCCTTATCCGGTGCCAGGAACATCATCGGATTTAACAAAAATCCGCTCTCATTCTCATTTAGCAAAGTGATTCCTCATGAAATTGGGAATGGAAAACATGAAGTGGAAAGAAACCTTTCCCTCATATCTGCTCTGACCGATGATTCTTTTCAAAGACCGACACTATATCCGCCCACAAGCAGCGTAGAAAAGGTCAAAGTCTATCAGGATGTTCCCTACGTATGTATGGCGCCTACCTCCGTATGGTTTACCAAGCAAATGGCTTCTCAGAAATGGCAGGAGCTCATTTCTCTCATTCCGGGAAAGATCCGTATCTACCTCTTAGGAGCGCCCTCTGATGCTGCAGCTTGTGAAGTCATAAAGGAAGCAGTCAAGCATACTGATGTAGTCAACCTGGCTGGAAAGCTTAGCCTCATAGATTCAGTGCAGTTGATCTCTGGGGCTCTTATGACATATGTAAATGACTCAGCTCCTATGCACATGGCTTCTGCAGTGAATGCTCCTACTACAGCTTTCTTTTGCTCGACCATTCCCGCATTTGGATTCGGTCCCTTGGCAGAAACTTCTCATGTGGTGGAAACCCATAAAGAACTAGGCTGTAGGCCTTGTGGGCTCCACGGAAAGAAAACATGTCCAGAAGGCCACTTCAAGTGTGCCCTTACTATTCCCTTCAAACAAGAGATTCTCCCAGTCCAGAACTAAATTTTCCTCTCTGGAAAGTCGTACATTTTGTTTCACAAAAGACTCAACTTATCTTCGTTAGCTAATTGTTAAAGAAGAACTATTGCTATGGAAAGCAGGCACATTTACCTGGATCACGCAGCCTCAAGTCCGATGGATAAGGAGGTACTGGATAAAATGGTCCCCTACCTCACCCAGCACTTTGGGAATCCTTCCTCTACTCATGCGCATGGAAGAGCACTTAGAACGGTTATAGAGCAATCCCGAAGGTCTATTGCTACCACCCTGGGAGTAAGTCCATCAGAGATCTTCTTTACCAGCGGTGGAACTGAAGCTGATAATACTGCCATAAGAGGTGCAGTAGCTCAGGGAGTTAAGCATATCATCACCTCTCCTATTGAGCATCATGCTGTAACCCATACGGTAGAGTGTCTGGAAAAAGATGGAACCATCACGGCTACTTACCTGGAGGTAGACGAGCTTGGGCATATCTCCCTTGAAGCACTTGAAGCTGACCTGGCTAAGTCCCCTTCTACCCTGGTGGCCCTCATGCATGGAAATAATGAAATTGGAACACTGTACGACCTGAAAGCTATTGGCGAAATTTGTCAAAAATATGATGCCCTCTTCCTGTCTGACACAGTTCAGACCATGGGAAAAGTGGAAATGAATCTGGCTGAATTACCTGTCCATTTTGCTACAGCTGCTGCTCATAAGTTTAATGGTCCTAAAGGGGTAGGTTTCCTTTATATGCAGAAAGGAAGTCAGATGGCCCCGCTCATATGTGGAGGTAGCCAGGAAAGAAATATGCGTGCAGGAACAGAAAATGTAGCTGCCATTGTAGGCATGGCCTATGCCTTTGAAAAAAGTATTGGCCATTTGAAGGAAAAGAGGGCGCATTTGACTCGCCTGAGAACATATATGAAAGAAAGACTATCTTCTGAATTCCCCGGCGTAGTCTTTAATGGTGATCAAAGAGATGAATTTTCTCTTCCCAATCTACTGAATGTAGGTTTCCCTTCTTCAGATGATCTTATGTTACTATTTCAGTTGGATATAGCAGGTATTTCAGCCTCTGGCGGCTCTGCCTGTAACTCTGGTGCAGTGGCAGGTTCCCATGTTTTAGCTTCCCTTGGGCACAGTTCTGACATCACGAAAAATTCTGTACGTTTTTCATTTGGTTCAGAAAATACAATAGAAGAAATTGATTACGTTCTTAATACATTAAAGTCCATACTCAAGCTGCCCGTGAATGTGGGTTCATGACATCCCTGATTTTGTCATGAATGTGTTCGTAGCTATCAACTTTAAGCTGTAATTGCCCAAATGGACGCGAATAATGTCGCCGTTTATCTTGACTTTGAGAACCTTGCTATATCTGCGGAGACTGTTTATCCCTCCCAGGACAAGCCTTTAAATATTGAGCCAATTATAGATTTCGCTTCTTCCAAAGGGGTAGTATGCGTGAAGAAGGCTTATGCTGATTGGTCAAAAGAGATTTTCTCCCAGTACCAGGGCCTCATGATGGAACAGGGGTTCGAACTTATTCACTTACCTGAGACTAATCTTCAGGGAAAGAATGGCTCTGACGTGCGGTTAGCGGTAGATGTCATGGAACATCTGGAACTTTTCCCCTCCATCAATACCCTTATCATTGGCTCGGGTGATTCAGATTTTATTCCCCTCATACAGCGAGTTAAGTCAAGAAATATCAAAGTCCTCATCATAGGTTT
>JBCBKZ010000843.1:0-2562 GCA_038520955.1 Bacteroidota bacterium
TTTATACTCTACCTTACGTCAATAAGCAGTGCATGAAGGTACTATACGCAATCCAAGGGACAGGAAATGGGCACTTATCCAGAGCCAGAGACCTGATTCCTATTCTCCAGCAGCATTGTGAGCTGGATATCCTTGTAAGTGGAACCCAATCGCAGGTGAAGCTTCCTTACCCCATAAAATATCAATATAGAGGCCTTTCTTTTATCCATAACTCCCGAGGCGGAATAGATTATCTTAAAACTGCTTGGGAAGGATTTATTAAGAGCCGCATCTTCAAACAGATACGCTCGTTTCCGGTAGAGCAGTATGATTTAGTTATCAATGACTTTGAGCCAGTCTCTGCCTGGGCAGCCAAGTTAAAAGGAGTTAGGTGTGTGGCTATTGGCCATCAGGCTTCCTTCCTTTCTGAGAATACCCCCAGGCCTTCTAAAAGAGATTTCCTGGGAGAAACCATACTGAAGCATTATGCCCCCTCCTCAGATGCCATAGGATTCCATTTTGAACCCTATGATGACTTCATACATACGCCTGTCATAAGACAAAATATCAGAGAGCTTACGCCTAAGGATGAAGGGCACTATACTGTTTACTTACCTGCCTTAAGCGATAAGAGACTTCTAAAAATTCTTCACCAAATCCCTGATGTTAAGTGGGAAGCTTTCTCCAGATATACTCAGTATAGTTACAGAGAAAAGAATGTGTGGATACATCCTGTCTCTAATGAGGGCTTTGTAAAAAGCTTTGCCAACTGTACGGGGATTTTGTGTGGAGCAGGTTTTGAAACACCAGCTGAGGCCTTATACATGGGGAAGAAGCTATTTGTCATACCGGCCAGAGGACAGTACGAACAGCACTGTAATGCTGCTGCCTTAGCTAAAATGGACGTTCCAGTAATGTGGCGCCTCAATTCCACCTTTGTGGAAAGGCTGAGAATGTGGGTGGATTCCTACTGGGATGAAAAAATAGATTATCCTGAAGAGACGGAAGAGATCATTGTATCTATTCTGGAGAAATATCAGGACTCTGAGAAGCCCATTAAGCAAAAGAGGGGAATTCGTGGGATCAGATTCCGGAGAAAGAAGAAGAAAAGAGCTAAAAGAATTAAGAATACAGTCTTAATGTAGAATAAAAGGCCGGACACATGTCTGGCCTTTCTGTTTCTTGTTTTGAGAGCATCTTATGTCTTCAAACTTAGGAAAGTGTAGGTATCCTTGCTACCATTTCTCTAAATCCTTCTGCTGAATAACCGCTGTCAAGACACTGGTTTTTCCTTCATCCATTCTAGTCCAAATGGGGCAAATGATACCATTATGTGCAGCGATATGTGTGTAGTCGCCAAAGAATGCTTTATCCGTAGGCGTGAAGGGAGTTTCACTGATCTTAACATTGGTGAAGGTTTCTCCTCCATCCTTGGAGAAAGCCAAATACACATCCGTCTGGATATCATCATAGGCTCGTCTGTCATAAAATACTACGTATAGATAGCCGGTACTTTGGTCAATCGTCATCCAGCTAAAAAACTGATGTTTATTTGGGGCATCATCATTTATCCGTTTAGGCTTAGTCCAGCTATTTCCCTGATCAGTAGATTTAATGAGCCAGATATCTGTATCATCTGTTCCCTTAGACTGATCAGCATAGTTAATGTAAATAGTTCCTCTGTTTGGGCCATCACTCACATCACAAACCGTAACAGGCATCCCGTTAGCGCGAAAAATTCCGGGAATGTCTAATGCCCATCCTTCTTCTTGTACCGCTGCTACAAGGTCTTCTTCTAACCATGTTTTTCCCTTGTTCAAAGATCTGTTGAAGAATAGGGTATCACGTAGTGCCCAACTCACATAAACTTCTCCTTTAGGGCCTACAGTAGGAACGGCTCCTTCAGTAGTGTCATCATCATCTATGCAGTCTCCTGATTTTTGGTTGATGGGTTTAGAGAATTGCCATCTTTTGTTGCGGTTTTTGGATCTGGCAAAGAGGATATTGGATTCACAATCCGGCGAGGTATCTCCGTACTTATCAAACTGTGTCCAGGTAGCGTATATATGATCATTTCTCAGGTCAACTGCCGCCCATTCTTTGTCCTGGTCTTTAGGAGGATGGTATCCCATGAAAGTCCCCTCATCCCAGCTTAGGCCTCCGTCTACAGATTTCTGGGAAACGATCCGGTCAAGCCAGCCTTCCTCTGATCTTCCTTTGCCTGAAGGATCTGCCAAGTGAAAATAATAGAAGTTCCCTTTACTGTCGGAAATCACACACGGATCACCGAACACCCCATAGGATGAAGTCAATCTAACCGTCTCCCAGTTTTTTCCGCCGTCCTTAGTAACGTAGGCCTTATCCAGAATAGCTGCCCCGACTATGTTGTCAGTATCTGCCAGGTTAATTGCAATACTGGGTTCGCAGGGAGGATATTCTCCTGGCACAGCTGTATCTAGTAAGATATTGGGAAACTGGGCCACTAACGACAGGGGAAGAAATAAGGAAAGATTTATCTTCACAAAAAAGTATCTCAACTCGCTTAACCTGTTTTCACCATGTCCTCTATCCTAAGAGCTATTC
>JBCBKZ010000844.1:0-2560 GCA_038520955.1 Bacteroidota bacterium
GCACATTTTTTTCTGCCTTGGTCAGAGAGATAAGACTGGTGATAGGGTAGAGGTTACTTACTTCTATGAGTTCACGTAGGTTGCCCCTTTTAGGATAGTTCCATGCGATGAGTCTGATACCATAGCATTCTCCAAAACTGATGGCATCTTTGGAGAAGGTAGTATTAGTGGCTATCCATGCTTGATACTTCTTGTCAGCAAATCCTTCCTGCTTCTTCCATTCTTCCACCAGGTCTTCAAATCTGGACTTTATATACATAGGAACCTGAACACTGATTTTCTTATCCTTAGAATTTCCATACTTACACTCTACGCTGATTCTGTGCTGGTCTTTATCGGCCAGGACATCTATCTCATGGGTAACGGCCTGCCCCTGCTCAGTGATCCCTACTTGTACCTCATATCCCTGGTACTTCAAGAGTTCTCCGAAGTATTGTTCAAACGGGTAACCGGAAGGCCCCAATTCCATGATGGCCTTCTTAAGTTTGTATTTAGCCGCCGTAGGGCGGGATTGCTTTTTGAGAAGTGAGAAAGCAAAATTATAGATTTTTCTAGTGCTGATCCCATCACTTAACTGCTGATAAACTGATTCCAGAATATACTCTGCTATCTCATCAGTGGCCCCCGCTCTTTTAAGAGAACCCAACAGTTTCTCTGGCACAAAAGGGACTTTTTCACCTGAGCTTTTGGTTACAAATTCAATATGTTGCTTCATCAAATGACTATTTCCTGACCTTGGGAGCCTCTTTTGGGAATTTATAAACCCTGAGCGATATTACTCAAACAATCTTATATTTGATTGAAATATCTCTGGAAAGGGAAAACCCATCACATAATACCCAAACTAATAACCATGAACGGCGCTGAAATCCATTTGTTGCTTAACCACATTCCTGTGGTAGGACTATTTTTTGTAGTGGCTTTGTTAGCCTATGCCTTAATCAGGAAGAATGTACCCCTGGTCAATATCTGTGTGGTTTTCACCCTCCTCCTCGCGGTAGTAACTATTCCTGTAAATAATTCCGGGGAGGAAGCAGAGGAGATAGTAGAAGAAATGGGCCTGGACCACGATCTAATACACGAGCATGAGGAAGCAGCAGAGTTGGCATTGTTTCTTATGCTGGGCCTCGGGGGGATTTGCATAGCATATATTTTTCTGTTGAAGAGAAATGAATATGTAGCCCATATCCTGTCTATCATTTTGCTGGCTGGCTGTTTAGGAACCTCTATTTATATGGCGCAAGTGGCACATTCAGGTGGAGAGATAAGCCACCCTGAAATCAGGGATGGGTTTAATCCGGAGACTCACGAGATGCATGAAGAGCCTCATGAAGCAGATGATGATTAACCCATTTCAGCCAAATAACTGTGGAAGTAGAGCCAAGTGCAAAGAAAGAACCAACTAAAGTAAACTTCATGACTACCTGGGAGAATTTGTCTACGGAGGAATAGATGGAAGTGTAACCACTTTTGCTGTAGTTGCTGGTTCTGCAGGTGCTAACCTGGATATATCCATCATCTTGATTCTTGGACTTGCCAACTTATTGGCGGATTACTTTGCGATGTCTGTTGGGGCATATCTGTCCACCAAATCAGAGCAGGAGAACTTTCAAAAACATGAGAGACTCCTTCTTCAAAGAATTCAGGCTAATCAAGAAGGCGAGAAAAAGCTGTTAGAAGAAATCTTTATCAGGAAAGGCTTTGTAGGAGAATCCTTAGAGGATATGCTGTAGATACGATTATGAAAGGGGAGCTAGCCCTCATTCCCGAAAAGAAATCCCCCATCACCATTGGAACTGTTACTTATCTTTCCTTCATTTTGGTGGGCTTAATACCTTTACTGTCCTATTTTTTTTGCTGGACATCTTCTACTTATCCTGACAATCTCTTCCTTATTTCCTGCGTTCTTACATCAGTAGGTTTTTCGATTATTGGAATTTTAAAGGCTTACGTAACAGAAACCTCTTATTAGAAAGGGGGTATGGAGACCATAGGGCTAGGGGGAGCAATGGCAGGTCTATCCTATTTCGTAGGAGACATACTAGAAAAATTGATTTTGTAAAGGGAGAACTTACAAGTTTATTCACATCTTTTCCACACATAATCGTGGATAATTAGGCGTTATCAACAGTAGTTTTGCACATAACTTTTTTTCTTACGTGGAAAGCTATTGGCGTTTAACCAGTATATTTGTCATGCACAAAGTCAATAAGCGCTTTCTGATCACCTTTCTTTTATATCTAGATTACAATTAGTGTTTATTGTCCACAATATTCTGATGCTCAATTCAAAAACTGAAAAATAACCATGGGAAAAGTTATATGCTTAGCCAACCAAAAAGGAGGAGTAGGAAAAACCACCACAGCGGTAAATCTGGCCGCCAGCTTTGCAGCTATGGAATACAAGACCCTTTTGATAGATGTAGATCCACAGGCAAATGCCACCAGTGGGGTAGGGTTTACTCCTTCAGATGAGGCTTATACCATATATGATTGCATGCTGGATGCCGAACTGGATGTAAAAGACACTATCTATGAGTCAGAGTTTCCCAACCTTCATT
>JBCBKZ010000845.1:0-264 GCA_038520955.1 Bacteroidota bacterium
GGATGGGCCTTCAGGACAACCTGGAATTTGAAGGCTATGATGTGAGCGTGGCCCAGGATGGAGAAGAAGGTCTGAAGACCGTCAGGGAATCTACTTTTGACTTGGTAATACTGGACATCATGATGCCTAAGTTTTCCGGATATGATGTGTGTAAGTATATGCGGCAGCAAGGAGACCAAACCCCTGTCATATTCTTATCAGCCAAGGCAGAGGAAATAGACAAGGTTCTGGGACTAGAGTTAGGGGCAGATGATTTTATCGCCA
>JBCBKZ010000845.1:274-2554 GCA_038520955.1 Bacteroidota bacterium
TTAATGGCCCGTATCAAAGCCATTCTCAGGAGAACAGAGAGCATTCAACCTGTCCAGAAAGAACAATCCGAAGCTGTGGTAGGAAGGCTCACCGCTAATTTCCAGACTTATACAGCTTCTTCTCAAGGAGCGGAAATCAAGATGTCTCATAAGGAGTTTGAGATTCTGAAATACCTGCTGGAACGCAAAAACCAGACGGTAAGTAGAAATGATCTTTTGCAGGATGTATGGGGATATGCGGAACAACCGACTACCCGTACGGTGGACAACTTTGTGATGAAGCTACGGCAGAAAATAGAGGAAAACCCCAATAAACCGTCCATTATTCTCACTGTTCACGGCATTGGATACAAGCTTTTGATGAGTTGATTACATTTTTTTACAAGTGTTTACCCCCCTATGACACCTCTTACATGAGAGTTAGCGTATTTAAATTCAGTAAAAACGCTACTCGTCATGATACGATCATATTATTCACAACCTTCTTCGTTCCAGTCCCCGCACTATCGGGAACTCCTGGTATCCTACCTGAAGAAAGCTTTGATATACCTCATGGGCCCTTTCCTGGGATTATGGTTGATGGCTTCTCACCAAAGCCAACAAACAGAAGAGGAAGATCAGCTATACGTAGAAGCTTCTGAGTCAGTAGCAACTTACCCTGTTTCATCCCTCATGTGGCTTTTTCACCCTTAACCAACACTACTACTATCTTTATGAAACAGCTAACTATCAATACTAACCGCAATACCATGGCAAAACGAATTCCAAACTTTTTCTGGGTAGCTCTTTCTATTAGTGCCCTTATTACCTGGTTTTTCTTCCAGGATATGTTTAGTGGGATGGGAGCCCCTGAGCATGAATACACCTCTTTTCAGGAAGATCCTATTTCTCTCTCAATAGACCTGGCTGGAGAATGGCAATTTCAGGTAGGGGATAGCGAAGAGTGGAAAGAAAAAGACTTAGATGACACTGACTGGGACCGTATCATGGTACCTGGTTACTGGGAAAGACAGGGCTATGAAGACTACAACGGATTTGCCTGGTACAGAAAAAGTGTGGTGATAGAAGAGTCTCTCAGTGAAGACAAGTTAATCGTCATGCTGGGCAAAATAGATGACCTGGATCAGTTGTACATAAACGGCAAACTGGTAGGCTCTGTGGGCTTAACTGATGATAGCAGACGCATACAAGGCAATGAATGGCAGGAGCTTAGAGGATATTATATCCCTGATGGTGTAATCTCTTATGGAGAGGAAAACGTCTTAGCTGTAAGAGTATATGATGGAAGAGTAGATGGAGGCATACATGAAGGACCTGTAGGGATCATTACTCAGAAGAACTACATCGCCTACTGGCATAACCGTAGAAATAAGCAAAACGACTAAGAACTACTGTGAGCAACATGTATCTATCAAATTTAAAAGTCTCTTTCCTCTCCCCCATCCTATTGGCAATAAGCTTCCTGTTGATATTCTCAGGAACTGCTCAGGCGGGTGACTGGATAAGGATAGCAGACTTAAATGGAAAATGGCGGTTCACCATAGGTGATGATCCCAACTGGGCCTCAGAAGATTTTGATGACTCCTCCTGGGAAAAGATCTATGCGCCGGAAACCTGGGAGCATCAGGGCTTCCATGGCTATAATGGCTTTGCCTGGTACAGAAAAGATGTGTACATCCCCAAGAATGTCATCAGCAAGGAGCTCTACCTGGATTTAGGATATATAGATGACGTTGATGAAGTATACCTAAATGGAGAATTAATCGGAAGATCCGGTTCATTTCCCCCTAACTATACCACAGCCTACAGAGCGCACCGTAAGTACCCGCTTCCTCTGGAAATGCTTAAGCCGGGTGAGGATAACACCATAGCAGTAAGAGTATATGATAGCCACCAGAGAGGCGGCATAGTAGGAGGCGACCTAGGCATTTATGCCAGCCAGCTGGAAATGATTCCTGCCCTGGACTTAAGAGGACTATGGAAGTTTAAGACGGGAAATAACTACACCTGGCGAGAGGTGGACTGCAATGACCAGAAGTGGAAAGAAATTATGGTTCCTGACCCATGGGAACACCAGGGCTTCTGGAAATATGATGGCATGGCCTGGTACAGAAAGACTTTCTCCGTACCTGAAGACATGAATCCTGAAAACCTTGCCGTGGTCCTGGGTAAGATAGATGACTTTGATACTGTTTACCTGAATGGAGAATATATAGGCGGTACCAATGACGGGAAATCTTATGGAAGAAGTACCTCCTTCAATGAGCTACGGGTGTACCT
>JBCBKZ010000846.1:0-2551 GCA_038520955.1 Bacteroidota bacterium
ATTTATAAATCCAACACATGGCTGTATTTTGCTTTGACCAGATTTTACAGGCTTGTTTATAGAATCCTACCGATTCTTTATATCTCTGATTTTCCTGATAAATTCTTCCAAGTGAGGAAAGCAGGTAAGCATGAGTGCCATCAGTATTTCCTTTATAAGGTGCATGTTTGATTGCTAGTTCCAGGAAGTATTCAGCGGCTAGTTTGTCTCCTTTGGCCCAATAATAACTTACAGCTTCAAGTTCTCTATTGATTTCATGGAGATTCTCAGGTATGATGAATGAATTCAAGGCTTCATAAGCTTCATTCAGATATGTGTTGGATTTATAAATCCTTCCCTCAAGTATATAGCATTCTGCCAGGTGTAAGGTAGTTAGTACATATTGAGGTTCTTTATGACCAACTCTACTGGCCCAAATTTTCAAAGCGGCATGAAAGAGTCGCTCAGCTTCTCCAAATTCGTGATAAGCAGCATATAGACAGCCCACATTATGTAAGTACATGGCCATTTCAGAATGGTCTTCACCAAAATGCTTTTCAGCTTTGGTAATGAGTTTCCATCCTACGTCCTCAAGGTATTGAAAACTTTCGCTACTTAGGTTGTCTCCTCTATAGCTATCGGTATCAAGTACTTCTGTTCCCCCATAGCCTGAATTGCTTGAAGAGGAAGCATCTGTAAATAATGCTTTGTATCCAGAGACGTATTTTTCATGTAACTCAGAAGGGTTCTTGTAAAACAGCTGAGCAGACAGTTGACAAGAGAATAGACTTAACAGTACCAGGGTAAATAGCGTCTTCATGTGTGAGCCAGGTAAAGGGTTAACAAGAAAATGTGAAAATTTGATTCGGGATTACGGTATAAATGTGTCATCGAAATATTCCCCCAAAGATTAATAGAGCAGGGGGGTGCCTATGGGTTGCCTTTTCATGAAGTTTCAAATGGAAACAGGCTGAGATAATCCCAGCCTGTACAGACGTGTCATTATGGAGGATGAAGTACTAGTAAGTAGGGATGAGTTTAGTGATGAAGTTCCTCCCTACCTGAAGACACCCACTGATGATTTTTTTGAAGAAGAGCTCTTTTGTGCGAGTGATTTCATCCATGACTAACTGTTGAAAGCTGGGTTTGGCCAAGCTATCTGATGAGTAAACTGCCTGGAAACCAGTCAAGAGCTTCGCTTTCTTCACCTTCGGAGAATACTGTCCCCCCGTGATAACATAGTGTTTGCCATGATTACAGTGGATGTTATCACACACAAACTCATAGTAGACATGATTATTAGATATCCATGTCAACTGCTTTTGAGGGTTGAGAAAGGCATAATGAGGGTTGCGGGAAGTAATCATCCCTCTTTCATTAAAGTGATAGACAAAACCCAATACGATGATCTTTTCTCCTTCCCGGACTACATAATTCCATCCAAACCCGTCTCCTGTATAGCATGACTGAAAACCTATTAACATTACCCCACGGCTCAGCTCTATTTTACACTGCCTGACAGGTAACCATAAGTGATGAACTTTCATATCTCGCCATTGTCCATGCCATTCTCCAGAAAACTGATTCAATGCCTGAAAGGCAAAATCAACATTCGGAATAACGGTCTTAGGTTTCTCTATGGAATGGCCTAAACCAGCATGTGGCATCAGCTCTCTTGAGATCAATCGATTGACAGAGAAAGGGGCTAAACGGGTCCTGTTAGCATAGAACTGATAGGATTCCAGGGCGCCTTCCAGAAAAAGATGTTGAAAGTCTCCTATAGTAGTTCTGTAAGAACCCATAGCAGTTGAAAAGGCAGACAATTGTTGGTAATCCTGAGATAGCTGAAGGGGTATCCCAAGGTTCTCTCCTTTATATAATGGGAGTACAGAAAAGGTGATGGATAGAATCCACAAAGATAGTTTCATGACTGATGAGGCTATTTAAAGGAAAAGATGGTATGGAAAGCTTAAGATGGAAAGTAACTGGCCTTTTGCCTTTGCTGCTCCTCTTTGGATAAATCCCAGGCAATTTTTACGATGGCGATAAAGCCTGCCAGTTCCATGATCATGAAGAAGATATCATCCATATCTGCCTCTGCCAGGGTGCTTAGCATGCTGAGGGAAAAGATCCCTACCGCAATGATATTGGCCCATTTATTCACTTTTGCTTTCAAGACTCTGGAGAGAACCACCATGATGATGGGTATTTCCAGTATGATCCCGAATATGAGGACATATGCTTCTGCCACTTCCAGGGACATCAAGTCCTCAATAAAGCCTGGACTGGCAAACTGATGTAAGTCTCTGAAGATCATGTTCAGAAGTACATATATCCATAAGGTGGATAACAATGAGGGTGCATCAATTTTTAGCTCTTTCATGTTGGTTTAGTTTAGAAAGATAAAGGTGATGCTCCAGGCATTAAATTTCATTGACCTGGGTTAAGAAAGGACAGAGTTTTGAGTAGAAGTTGTTTATGAGATAGTGTTGCGTCGCCTGCCGCGGGCCTTCATTTTGGCATTCGCCCCAAAACGAAGCAAAAACGCTTTGCCTCACCAATGCAACGCTGC
>JBCBKZ010000847.1:0-2544 GCA_038520955.1 Bacteroidota bacterium
CTTACACTGCTACCTTTGTAATTAACTCCAGTGTAGACTTTAAGGTGGATCTGGTAGCTACAGACTTTACCAATCCAGATGGTGGAGTACTAAATGCTAACAACTTCGGTTACCAGGTGATTGACAATGGTACTAACGTAGTAGGAACCAATCACCTTCTACTAGGAGGAACCTCCTCTCCATCAGCGCTAGCTTTGCTGGGAACTGATACTGAGATTATTACTTCTAACGGAGATGGAAATGCAGGAAGCTCTGCAGCTAACAGCTTTAAGATTCGTTTCCAGCTAGGTACTGCAGCAGTAAGAGCAGTTAGTGGTCTGGATCCGCTATTGGACCAGAACGTTGCGCCTTCTACTTATTCGTCTACAGTTACACTAACTGCTAGTGGAATGGCGCTTTAATTACTAAGATTATAGTACGTTACTGCATCCCGGGCTTAGGTCCGGGATTTTTTTTAGCTCATTGTTAAGAGATACATCTTCCTTATTCTACCTATCATCCTAAGAAATTGATAACTCCTTGGCGTAGGATGGTGAGGGTCTCGAAGGATTGTTTTGCCCCATTAGCCTATGTCGTTTCGGGAGCCTCAACGACCTTATCTGGGACGCTTTATAGAGATCAACGAGCTCACCTTACGTATGACACCCTACTGGGTCAGTTCTTTATCTTGATTGAGCTAATAATAGTGGAATCTCTTCGAGATTAATGAATTAGAACCTTGAAGAGGTTCCATTATTTAGCATCACCCTTAGTTAACATAATGATCCAGAGGGGATCACACTCATACATTACTGATCGTTCATTCAGCGGACAGGAGTCCGCAACCATCCAGTTGGCAAGCTAGAGTTTGCCAACTCTCAAATGCGCGCTGAATAAGCTCCTGCTTTTTTAGAAAAATGGTCCAAGAGCATGTGCCGGAGCTTCATCCGGCTTCCTGTTTTGGGATATATATCCTTAAAGTGCCAAAGTAGTAGTCAGTAAGTAATCAAATTAAATTGGCCTTCCAACATCAAAAAGCACAAAAAAAGAGAGTCCCTGAGGGTCTCAAAGGGACATTTTGCTCCATTTAGCTTTGACGTTTCGAGCACCTCAATGACCATGTTTGGGACGCCTTTTATTGAGCAGCTACTTCATACTCCTAGTGTCCTCTGAGACTGTGTAACTACCCAGGCTTGGTTAATCTAATAAACGGCTCTGATTAGACCGGCAAAATGTCACACAGGCTTCCCTCTACCAAATACATCAAGAGCTTACCAATGAAAACTCATCCTAATAGATCAGCTCACTTCGTATCACCAGTGGCGCTAATCAGGCCGTAAAGCATTGACGACCAGATCATAGTAACTTCTGACTAATACGACAAAGAACACACCATCAAAAACAAAAAAGCCCGACTATGATCAGTCGGGCATTAAAAAATATAAGCTTATGTTACTTTGAGACGACTCCCTTACCGCCCATTTCTTCTTTCAAGAGCGTAACTACCTTCAGCTTTCTGTCTTCTCCAGTCATACTCAGTACGTAAGCGCCCTTCCCTAGTGCACTTCCTTCATTAAAGGAAAACTCGTTTTGCCCGGCAGGTGCTATGACCTTATCTTCATGAATGACCTCTCCATCCTGTGAATAGAATATTATTTTCACTTCACCTTCTGCTCCCATAGTATAGATAGCGGTAAACTCATTGATAAAGGGATTAGGCTCCACAGAGACTATTTCTAGTCCCTTCTGGTTCAATCTATATCTTATGTCTATTAAATCGGAATAAGAGAAAGAACCGTCATCATTGATCTGTTTTACACGGTAGTAAGCGCCCTCCTCCAAAGGCTTGGAATCATTAAAGCTGTATCTCAGGGTATAATCACTCTTTCCTCCCCCTCCCATTTCCCCCAGAGGGCTGAAGTTTTTAGCATCCTTACTTCTTTCTATGGTAAAATGATCGTTATCCAGTTCTATATCACTCCCCCACTCTATCAGCACCATTTGACTGGCTTTAAGCTCTCCCTTCAGGTAAGCGTATTCAACCGGTAAAGTAGGGTCCAATTCCTCCAGCGGACCTACCACAGCAAATGAATCCACTTTCTGATGGTTTATATACTCAGTATTGATCCATTCAAAGGGGAAACGATCATTTCTGTGCCTGGATTCATCATCTCCTCCATCCAGATAATGCCCTGCCATGCTTCTTTCTCCTATGGTCACCTCCCTTGAAATCAGATTTTGTTCGCTTCCAAAATACATGTAAAGGACATTTGACTGTCCAGGAAATAAGGTATCTATGTTTACCCAGGCAGTAAGTTTACCTGAGTTGGGGTTATACCTTTCTATCCTATGCATCTGCAAGGTGGCGCCATCTCCGTAGGCAAACCTGATATCAAAGCCTTGCATATGCTTTACCTTTCCGCCTTTACTTTCATGCTTCAGATCAGGATCTTCTATTTCTAACCATACAGGAAAATCTTCCATAAATTCTTGTCCTTGTACAAAGGTGCTATCCACTACTATGGCTTTCCTAAAAGAAAATCCCGGAAGTTTTCCCTCTCCCTT
>JBCBKZ010000848.1:0-2539 GCA_038520955.1 Bacteroidota bacterium
CCATCACCCTGAATAAGTTTGCCTCGGCTAATCTGTACTTCAGAAATGATGCATTCCATCTGACCCACTATCACGGGTCCTGGGCAGAAGAAATGAAGCCGGAAACCACTCAGCTCACTCATGGCATTAAAGTGTTGGACTCCAAGCTGGGAACACGTGCGAACCTATATGCACCCCCCACCTTTATGCTTTCCTTTGATCAGCCTGCCACTGAAAATGAGGGGGCCGTAATGCTGGCTAATCTGGCATGGTCCGGGAATTACCAGTTTGATTTTGAGATGGATAGGTATGATAACCTGAGGCTGATTACAGGGGCTAACTCCCATGCTTCCGCCTACCAGTTGAAGCCTAAGGAGAAATTTGAGACACCCCACTTCCTGTTCTCTTACGCTGAAAATGGAATAGGGGAGGCGAGTAGGCAAATGCATGATTGGGCCAGAAAGTACCGGCTTTATGATGGGGAAGGAGAACGTCTTACCCTGCTCAACAACTGGGAAGCTACCTATTTCGACTTCAACCAGGAAAAGCTGGTAGAGCTACTGGATGATGCTGTTACGCTAGGCGTAGACCTCTTTTTGCTGGATGACGGTTGGTTTGCAAATAAGTACCCCCGAAATAGCGATAGATCAGGCCTGGGAGACTGGGAGGAGAATAAGAAGAAGTTGCCAGATGGATTGGGCTACCTCGTAGAACAAGCTACTAATAAAGGGACTAAGTTCGGGATATGGATAGAGCCGGAAATGGTGAACCCTAAGTCAGAACTGTATGAGAACCACAAAGATTGGGTCATCAGGCAACCTGACCGTAAGGAGGTCTATTACCGAAACCAGTTGGTGCTAGACCTTTCTAATCCTGAAGTGCAGGATCATGTCTTTGGAGTGTTTGATAGAATCTTCACAGAGAATCCCGAGATCGCCTTTGTGAAGTGGGACTGTAATTCCATCATTTATAATGCTTTCTCGGATTATCTGGATAAGCAAGACCTCCCCCAGTCGCACTTGTACTTGGATTATGTAAATGGGCTGTATGATGTACTAGAGCGGGTGAGAGCTAAATATCCCAAGGTACCCATCATGCTATGCTCAGGCGGAGGGGGAAGGGTAGATTATGGTGCCCTCCAGTATTTTACAGAATTCTGGTTAAGTGATAACACCGCACCTGTAGACAGGGTCTTCATGCAATGGAATACTTCCATCTATTATCCAGCCATTTCTCTTTGTGCCCACGTAACCAACTGGGACAAGAACGCCAGCATCAAATATCGTACAGACGTAGCTTCCATGGGGAAGCTGGGCTTTGACATCGTAGTGGAAGAACTCAATGAGCAGGATCAAGCATTTTGCATACAGGCAGTCAAAAATTACAACAGTTTCAAGGAACTCATCTGGAAGGGGGATATGTATCGTCTGCAAAGCCCTTATGAGCACCCCTTCGCAAGTTTTCAGTATGTAGGGAAGGACAAGAACAGGTCCGTTCTATTCTCCTACCTGGTTTCCAACCGTTGGCAACTCAACTACTCCGCTGGACCCATTAAGCTCCAAGGGCTAGACCCCGCTAAGCAATACCAGATTAAAGAGATCAATCTCTACCCAGGAACCAAGTCGCCCGTGGATGCCAGCAAGACTTATTCAGGGGAATACCTCATGAAGGTAGGCTTCAATCCAGATGTCTCGCTGTGGAGGAAGAGTGTGGTACTGGAGATTGGGGTTGTCGAGTAGAGGATGGTTGGTTTTTTCTTTGCGGCTCCGCGGTTTTGCGTGAAAAAAAAGGTGGGGTATGATTGTATCAATTTGATCAACTCTGAAGTTAACCTGAAAATATGGCTGGAATAGATGACTTCCCCATTCTAGATTTAATTGAATACTACGTTTTGCTACGTGCAGATTATCACACTGGAATTGTTTTAGATCCAGACTTGAAAGCAGTTAAATCTGTATATCAAGAGAAGTTTTCGGTTTTTAAAACAAAACAAGAAGCAAGGAAATTTGCAGAAGAGTTAATTAGGAAGAATAATAGTGTTGAATGTGTAATCTACGACAAGCAGCAGAAAGTAATTCTTTATTTAAATAATGAAAATCTATCCTCAGGTTAAAAACGAACATGACCTACCCTCCGCACGCGGTCGAATGTCTCGACAGCGCAAAACCGTAAGCTGTTCTAGCAAGGAAACTCATAACCTAAGCCCTGTTGTGGGTGTGGGATGGGGCTTAAGTATTTCTAAAACCCACCATTAAAACAGTGGCTATTAAAAATCTAGGAGCCCAGTACTATAGTGCTGGGTTATTTGTTTAGAGAAGTATTTGAAGAGCCCTTCATCTGCGTCATTTGGCTCCAAGTAAATCCCTCACTTGGCACTGATTTTGCGACGATTCATTTAGTATCAATTTTGGCTATTCCATAAAAGTAGATTATTTAATCTGAGTATAACCAGCTTTTTCCATGCAGATAAGTGCCCTTTCGCCATACCAATTTCTCAACAGAAAAGAGGTTCTATTTCATCTCTAAGGATAGATGCTACATTCTCATTTCTTTTCTACAT
>JBCBKZ010000849.1:0-2538 GCA_038520955.1 Bacteroidota bacterium
TCTCAAATGAGGAAATCATAGGTGCCTTCTTTGAGAATAGGTCAGCTCCCTCTACCGCTTTGATTACGGAAGATTCCTTGAGGGTAGTTACATTATCCGGATTACTGCCAGAATAGTCAATTTCAAACTCTATCCAGTTAGCAATCTTCGAGTTTTTATTATTCAACTGTAGGAACCTGTCCCAGTTGGCCATTTTCCCCAGGTCATTCATGACCAGATCCTCAATATCTCTCATGCTTCTGGGTCTCTCCGCTATATCAGTGAGATCCATCACATTGTGTTTCCTATCCTTCAGCAAATATTGATCGCCGGTAACTTCCACTTCTATCTGTGCTTCCCCTACTCCATCCAGGGACCTTACCATTTGGATAGACTTGCTGTCATCCCAATCATTTTCCAGGGCATCTACTCCATCCTCATCTCCATGTACATAGACAAGGGCAGGAGGAATAGGTAAGAAGTTAATTACAGCACGATAGCTCTCAGGCTTAGTGGTGTCCAGGCTGATATCACCTGACCAGGTAAAGGAACTGTGCTGAGCTGAAACTGCTCCTAGTTCGGCAGTACCCAGGGTCTTTCCTTCCAGGTCTTGGACGGTGATTTTGATCTTCTTATCACTGGACATGGGCAGTCCGTGAACAGCTCCACATTTTACTCTCCATCCATCATTGACAAAGTCTACCCCATACTTGATAGGGTCCTTTGAAGGCTCGCCATCCATGAACTTGATGTAGGGATTAAATTCTCCTACCACATCAAACTGTGGGGTCTGCTCTTTCCCTCTTCTCTTTTGCACAAAGGAACGAGAACGTGTATATAGATCAGAATAATCCAGGTTCCCATTGGTGGCCTTGAGGGCATCAATCAATCCGGAAGAAAATACGCCTCCTCCTGGAAGGTCTCCTGCCAGCTGTACACTCTCACAGCCTGACAAAGCTACGTGCGGGGTAATAGGCACACTTAGCTTGGTCTGGTTTTTATAGTACCCATTGGCATAGTCTCCAATTCCTCTGGAGGTATCCTCCTTAGCCATGGAGGTACGTGTCTGAGGATCTGTGATGGTCGCAAAACGGGTTTTGATATTCTCATCCATCACAAAGTCTCTTGTACCAGAACCGGAATGGCAGCAGTCCAGGGAAACCATAATATGAGGCGCTCCAAATTTCTTGGCATCGCCCATGGGGTCCACTGTAGCCACATGGTTCAGAAGCACCGCTATCTCTTTATCCTTCATAAGAAGATAGCCATCCTCTTTTTTCTCCTTATAGCATACAATGGCCTGGTCTTTCCCATTAGGCTCCAGTACTTTAAATTCTTCAGCAGCAAAGTCCTCTGTGCCATGCCCGCTAAAGTGGAACCAGGCAACATCTTCTACTACTTTTCCATTTTCTTCTGTTCTATGTGCTTGTCTCAAGAAGAGATTAAAGGCTTTTTCAATATTATTGTAGGTAGCATGCTCATCCATTAGCTTCAGAATGTGCAGTGGTCCGTGAGACTCCACTTCGACTCCGTCAATACCGGGATCATCACAGTCTGTCTCCTGATCTTTGTCAGCTCTTCCAGGTAGCCAGTCATTTAACAGAAAGCTTTCAATATTTTCTACATCAGCGACACACCCTCCAAGCTTTGAAACAGGTGGGTTGTACTTATTGATTCCCACTAACAGGACGAAATATCTGCGAAAGTCATGCGAATCGAGTGGTCTTGGCCCGAGGGGCCTTTGGGGTCTTGGATCTCCCATGGCAATTATTTTTTTGGGTTAATGAATAGGGTTACAAAAACAATTTGTGTGCTAGCTTATAAGGCGTCCCATTGTTTTAACTGGTTTAAAAACTCTTCCTTCCTTCTTCTGGAGACGCTAATGGCCTTGTCATTAGTCATAATGACATAGCCGCCGTCATTTCGTATATATTCTTTTATGTGATCAAAGTTGATCAAATAAGAGTGATGCGCTCTTCCAAACCCCTGATCATTCAACTGCTCTTCTACCCATCCCAGCGACTTGGTAAGCTTTACTGATTTGCCATCAATCAGATATAGCATAGCTACATTATCCATGGCTTCAGCATAAATAATCTCATCCAGCCTGATGAATTGCTGGCCCGTAGAAATAGGGAAGCCAATTTTATGCATATGCGCCGGGGGTTTGGCTTGCCTGTTTTTCTGTATCCACTTCACCTTTACTTTAGCCACTGCCTCTATCAATTCATCTACATCTATGGGCTTTAGCAGGTAGTCTAAAGCTGATGTCTTAATGGCTTGAATGGCATACTCATCATAGCTGGTGGTAAAAATGATGTCAAAGGTCGGATGCTTTATGGCATCCAGCACATCAAAACCGGTAATATCACCTAGCATGATGTCAAGGAAAATCACGTCAGGTAAGTGCCTGTTAATTTCCCGTATAGCTTCTGCCCCACTCGTACACTCAGCCACTATCTCTATCTCAGGACATTGATTTTGCAATTTGAACCGTATGTTATCCATTCCGGTGGGTTCATCCTCCACTAGAATGGCTCTTATCTTGTTCATGCTTTT
>JBCBKZ010000084.1:0-12391 GCA_038520955.1 Bacteroidota bacterium
ATACTGAGGTGCAGTTAGGAATAACCATTATATCAGAAGATGCATATGGAGGGGATTCTCCCTTTCGGCAGCTTTCAGGAAAAGGAGAATGGTTAAAAAATACAGGCTTATTTACTTTTCCTTCATTCGTCTTACTTGATAGCAAAGGAAATGTGATAGAGTCTGTGTTCAGTTATTTAGATGGTGCTGAAGAGATATTAGAAAGCCTCATTAATAACGCAAGAAACGTACAAACACCCTTAACAAAAGAGTGAACCATGCTGACTCATCTTACTGTTTCCACCCTAATTATGACGCTTTTTCTGGGGTACTACCTCCTCCAGCTGAAAACTAAGTCATGGTTTCAATTCAATCGTTTTTACCTGCTAGGACTGATTCCTTTATCTTTATGGTTACCCTTTTTTCGATTTACACTCCCCGTGCATTGGGCATTTTCTAATGCCAATGAGTTAGTAGAGCAATATCTACCTATTGTTGAAATTACGGATACCCCAGCTGGACTTGGTAAAGATCTGATCTTTCTGGATTACCTCGGACTTATATATCTGTTTGGGGTATTAGTTTGTGTAATCAGAATGGGAAGAAAGTTATTCCAACTTATAAAGCTAACGAAAGAATATCCCGTTCAGCAAAAGAATCCATTCTATCAGCTCTTTTACACAGGGGGAAGTATACCCACTTCATCTTTCATGAGAAATATATTCTGGGATGAGACTGCAGAACTGACTCCTGAAGAGGAATCACACGTTATGGCGCACGAAATGGCACATATCCGCTACAAACATAGTTGGGATATCATATTCATGGAAGCTGTACAAGTTTTGTTTTGGTTTCATCCTCTGGTGTATTGGGTTAGGAGAGAGTTGCAGCTCACTCATGAATTTCAAGCGGATCAGATGGCATTGGGAGATGCGAGTCCAATATCCTATGCCAGCTTAATCGTAAAGAAGGTATTCTCTTCTAACCTGAAGCTAGGGCATACATTCTTTGAAACACCGGCGTTGGCCAGGATCAAGATGTTAAAGGTTAAGTCCTCCCGTTATTCTTTATTGGTAAGCTATATACCTTTGGTTCCTTTCACCATTGGCATTATTACCTTTTCAAGTTTTGATGTGATAAACAAGGAAGTTGGGTTAGCTTCTACAAGGGATTTCTTCCCTAATGAAAGATTAGTAGAAGTTAAGAGAGAGGCAGATGCTGATGCTTTTTTTGAAGTAGATGAGGAACCTTTTCCGGTAAACATGAAAGAAGTACAAAAGGCCATAGGCTACCCAAAGGCTGCCCGAGATGCCGGAATAGAAGGAAGTATGATAGTACGAGTCTTGGTTAATGAAGAGGGAAAATACAGTAAGCATACAGTTGTAAACCAGGTTCATCCAACTTTAGCAGAGCCTGTTGAGGAGCACATATCCGAATTGGTATTTACACCGGCTATCAAGGATGGGAAGCCTACAAAATTCTGGGTGAATATCCCTTTTAACTTCAAGTTACTTAACTAACTAAATACAATAATATGAACACCTTTTTAAAAGGCTGTATAGCAGCCATGGTCTTGCTATGTCTAATTGTTAGCGGATGTGTAACGAATTCTGAAGTAGGGGAAGAGGCGAAAGCTCCCAATATCCATGAGTATTTTGAACTGGATCAGGAGCCAGAACCGCTCAATATGGGAGAAGTACAAATGAGCATTGGTTATCCGAAGGAAGCTATGGATAATAATATTCAGGGAGTTGTAGTAATGAGGGTTTTAGTAGGAGAAGAAGGAGAATATATAAAGCATGAGGTAATACAGGAAGAGAGTCCCATCCTGATGGAAGCTATCAATGAGCAAATTGAAAATCTTAAGTTTAATCCAGGTATTAAGGACGGGAAATCAGTTTCTGCATGGGTAAATATTCCATTCAATTTTAAACTGCTAGGTGAAGATGAATCTTCTCCTAGCAGTACAAAGCCGCTAAACTATAAGGAACTTGCCAAGAAGATAGGTTATCCAGAGGAAGCCAAGAACCAAGGGATTGAGGGCATAGTGATGATTCGGATTGAAGTGGATAAGGATGGCAACTATCTCAGCCATGAAGTGATAAAAGAGGGGCACGCTTTGTTATTAGAAGCTGTAGAGGAACATATTGAAGAACTCAAATTCACCTCTTCTGAGAATACGACCAGCGTAGTTATTCCTTTTTCTTTTCAGATGGTAGAATAAAACTTTCGCCAAAGAAATTGAGGAGGCTACCCTAAGTATTTCGGGTAGCTTTTTTGTTTAGAGACTGTTTTATGAAAACAAAATTCCTTCAGATTCTCTTCATAGGTTAAGCCAATAAAATCAAATTGTTATCTTGAAGAAGATAACTCTGTGATAATACAAACACCGTCAACCTATGAGAAAGCTACTCACCAGCATGGTGCTGGTATGGGTTTTTAGCATGCCATTGCTGGCCCAGGAGACCACAACCCCCAATGATGTAAAGGATAAGCGGGATAAGGCATATGCCTTTACGAATGCCACTATCGTAGTCAATCCCACCACTACAATTGAAAACGGAACCTTAATAGTTAAGGGTGGGAAAATCATCCAGGTGGGCGCTAATGTAAGAGTACCCGCCGGTTATGCACAAGTGGATTTGGCAGGGAAATATATTTACCCCTCCCTGATAGATGTACATACTCACTATGGCATGCCTAAGGTAGATAGAGTCCAGAGGCGCTGGGGGCAGCCTGAACAAATCCAATCCAAAACAGAGGGTCCTTATAACGCTAACGAGGCCATCAAGTCTGAATTTGAGTCCTCTGGCGCCTTTACCATCAATGCTAAAGAAGCGAAGGCATGGAGAAATATGGGTTTCGGGACGGTACTTACCTTCCGTCCAGATGGAATTGCCAGAGGAACTTCAGCACTTGTTACTCTTGGCGAAGACTCTGAAGGAGAGGTGATGCTGAAAGCAACAGCTGGTGCGCATTATTCCTTTGACAAAGGAAGTTCTACCCAGGATTACCCTTCTTCTTCCATGGGATATATTTCTTTGCTAAGACAGACCTATATGGATGCTGACTGGTACGGAGGGCACAAGGAAAAACCATTTACAGATAAATCTCTGGACGCTTGGTTAAGTATACAGGATTTACCTCAGTTCTTTGAGGTGAATAACTGGCAGAGCGTCATACGTGCGGATAAGGTAGGAGATGAGTTTGGGGTACAGTATATCATCAAAGGGTCTGGAGATATATATAAGCGTATGGATGCCATTAAGGCCACAGCTGCTTCTATGATAATCCCATTGAACTTCCCAAAAGCCTACGATGTGGATGATCCCTTTGATGCCTATGAGATATCCCTGGCAGATATGAAGCATTGGGAATTAGCCCCTTCAAATCCTGCAGCTATGGAAAAAGTGGGGATCAGATTTGCCCTTACAGCGGATGACCTAAAAGACAAGAAAGCGTTTTGGGCTAACTTGAAAAAGGCCATTAAGCACGGACTAAGTAAAGAAACTGCTCTGGCGGCACTTACCACTATTCCAGCCTCTATGGCGGGAGCTGAAGACATGGTGGGAAGTCTTGAGAAAGGGAAACTCGCCAACTTCATCATCTGCTCAGGTGATCTGTTTGAAGGAAAAACTAAAATCTATGAAAACTGGGTACAGGGAACCTTATTCAAGGTCGCAGAAATGGATATGATAGATTTTGCCGGCAAGTATGAGTTGAAAGTAGATGGACAGACTTATGAATTGACTATTAGTGGGGATGCAGGGAGTCATAAAGGAAGTGTAAAACTGGATACGACTGAACTAAAGACTAATATGTCAGTGAAAGGGCAGTCAGTGAGCCTGAGTTTTACAGATAAGGATAAAAAGTTGGTGAACCTCTCCGGATGGCAAAGTGGAAAAGATATTAAAGGTAGTGGACAATTAAGCTCTGGTGCCTGGACTAGCTGGACAGCTACTTTTCAGGAAGAGAGTGAAACAGACAAGAAGAAAGAGAACAAGAAAGATGCCCCAGAAGAGAAACTGGGTGAAGTCATTTATCCTTTTGTGTCCTATGGGACTACAGAATTACCTCAGCAGCAAGATATGCTGATTAAGAATGCCACTGTTTGGACCATGGAAGATGAGGGGATTCTGGAAAATACAGATGTAAAGGTAGAGAATGGAAAAATCGTAGCTATAGGGAAAAACCTCAACGCTGGGGGAGCTACCGTAGTAGACGGAACTGGAAAGCATTTGACTCCAGGTATAGTGGATGAACACTCTCATATTGCGGCTACCTCCATTAATGATGTGGCTACGAACTCAGCCATGGTGAGGATGGAGGATGTGCTGGATAGTGAACATGAAGGTATTTACAGAGCATTAGCTGGTGGGGTAACTAGTATTCAGGTGTTACACGGTTCTGCCAATCCCATTGGAGGACAGTCTGCCCTCATTAAGCTCAGGTGGGGAGAGGACCCGGAAGGTTTGAAAATTAGTAATGCACCCGGCTTTATAAAGTTTGCGTTGGGAGAAAACGTGAAGCGTTCAAGATCTTCTGCTTCTATCAGATACCCCCAAACCCGTATGGGAGTAGAGCAGGTATTTGTGGATGCCTTTACGGCTGCCAAAGATTATGAGAAAGCCTGGAACACCTATAATGCCCTTTCTGATAGAGAGAAAGCCTTTACCTCAGCACCAAGAAGGGACTTGGCCATGGATGCGACTGCAGAAATTGTCAATAGTGAAAGATTTATTTCCTGCCACTCTTATGTACAATCAGAAGTAAATATGTTGATGAAGGTTGCAGACCAGTTTGACTTCACAGTGAATACCTTCACCCATATTCTGGAAGGCTACAAAGTAGCCGATAAAATGGCAGAACATGGGGCAGGTGGAGCTTCCTTTTCTGACTGGTGGGGCTTTAAATGGGAGGTACGTTATGCCATTCCGTATAATCCCTCCATTATGGTAAGAGAAGGTGTACTGACTGCTATCAATTCTGATGATCCGGAAATGATGCGTCGCCTGAATCAGGAGGCCGCAAAGTCTGTGAAGTATGGAGACCTTGATGAGATAGAATGTATGAAGATGGTTACGATTAACCCTGCCAAATTGCTTCACCTCGATGACAGGTTAGGAAGTATCAAAAAGGGTAAGGACGCAGACTTAGTCCTTTGGACAAATCATCCATTATCCATCTATGCACAGGTAGAAAAGACCATAGTAGATGGGACTGTGTATTTCGATTTATTTGATGACCAGGAGCGTAAGAAAGAAGTTCAGGCCGAGCGTGCCCGTCTGATAGCCAAAATGAAGGAAGCCAAGAAGTCAGGGCAGGGAACCCAGAAATATGGAAGAGGGAAGAGACATCACTTTGAATGTGAGACAGAATTTATCTACGGAGAATATTAATCAGCAGCCTATTTGACAATAAAGAATTATGATCATGAACATAAAAAATATCATTGTGCTGCTGTTTATGTTAGCAGCCTTTCGCATACAAACTCAGGCACAAACACGTGTCATACCTGCACCAGCGCAGGATAAGCCTATTCTTCTATCAGGAGCTACCGCCCACTTAGGAAATGGAGAAGTCATAGAATCTTCCATGATAGGCTTCAAGGACGGAAAGATCAGCTTAGTAACCAATATAGCTGCCGCAGTAAGTGTAGCAGAGTATGAGGTAATAGATGTAAGTGGGAAGCATATTTATCCTGGCTTCATTCTGCCTGTCTCAGGCTTGGGACTTACGGAAGTGAATGCGGTCAGAGCCACTCTGGATAATTCTGAGAGAGGCGCTTATAATCCGAATGTGCGATCCATCATAGCCTACAATACCGACTCTGAAGTGATTCCTACCTACCGTTATAATGGAATCCTGATGGCACAGATAGCTCCTTCTAGTGGAGTGATTCCAGGGACCTCTTCCATTGTACAATTAGATGCCTGGAACTGGGAGGATGCAACTTATCAGGTGGATGACGCTATCCATCTTGATTGGCCTCCTAAGTATTTTGGGCCAAGGTGGTGGTTAGGTGAAACAAACAGAAGACCCAATAAGGGGTACCAAAAAGTAATAGATGAGCTCAAAACGCTCTTTGCTGAAGCTAAGGCCTATAGTACCAATCCCGCTCCTGTGGCTACCAACCTAAAATTGGCAGCCATGAAGGGAATTTTTGATGGTACTAAAGCGGTGTTCTTATATGACAATAGTGCAAAAGGAATGCTGGAAGGGATAAAAATGCTGAAGGAAAATGGCGTAAAGAGGATCATCATAGTAGGAGGGGGACAGGCTATGTTGATAAAAGATTTATTACTGGAAGAAGACATACCCGTTGTAGTGAATGGCATACACGAGTTGCCTGACAAAGACCATGAGGATACTCGTTACCCGTATAAGCTCCCACAAGAACTGCATGAGGCCGGTATTAGATACTGCATTGGATATCCTGGGGTAGCTAATGCCAGGAATCTGGCCTTCACAGCCGGAACCACAGTAGCCTATGGCGTACCATATGAAGATGCTGTAAAATCCATTTCTTCTGCTGCAGCAGAAATTCTCGGGATCTCTGATAGGGTAGGAACTATAGAGAAAGGGAAGGATGCTACCCTCTTCATCTCCGAGGGAGATGCTCTGGATATGCGTACCAACAAACTGACTCTCGCTTTCATTCAAGGAAGAGAGATACAGTTAGAAGCTCGTCAGCAATGGCTGTATGAGAAATATGCGAAGAAGTACGGACAAGAAACAAACTAACTTATATTGGATCTTCAAATTTATTTAGCTCCGGGTTTAAACCCGGAGCTATATGCTTAGTAGAATACCTGTTTTTCATATTCAACTATACTCAATCATGCTATTCTCCCATAAAGGACTTTTCCCAGCTATAATGCTGCTAGTTTTTTCCCTGTCTCTTCAGGCACAATCTACCGCTGTGCCTCCTTCCATAGACCTCAGGATGTACGACATCATAGATTCTGTCTCTGCTGAAAGGATAGAAGTGGATATCCGTAAGTTGGTAAGCTTTGGTACCCGGAATACTTTGTCGGATACGGTCTCCGATACACGTGGGATAGGGGCTGCCAGACGGTGGATAAAATCAGAATTTCAGCGTATTTCTGACGACTGCGGAGGGTGCCTGGAAGTATCGGAGCAGGCGTTTCTGGTAAAGGAAGGAGAAAATAGACGCTTCACGAAGGATGTGCAGATTGTGAATGTAGTAGCTATTCAGAGGGGGACACGCTATCCTGACCGCTATGTCATTATGAGTAGCGACATTGACTCAAGGCCCTCAGATGTTACGAATGATACCATAGATTCTCCCGGTGCCAATGATAATGCTAGTGGAGTGGCCGGTACCCTGGAAGCGGCCAAAGTACTGAGTAAGTATACATTTGAGAATAGCATCATTTACGCTACTCTTTCGGGTGAGGAGCAAGGACTATTCGGCGGGAAGTTCATGGCTAAACAGGCACTTGAACAAAAATGGGACATCATTGGGGTGCTGAACAATGACATGATTGGGAACATACACGGTCTTGATGGAGTCATAGACAATAGCAGCTTCCGCATCTTCTCTGAACCTACTCCTGTAACAGAAACGGATGCCCAAAGAAGAAGACGTCGATTTTATGGAGGGGAGGTAGATGGTATTTCCAGACAGTTAGCTAGGTATATTGCGCGAACTACAGAAGCCTACATGACTAACCTCAAGCCCATTCTCATTTATCGCTTGGATAGATTTGGGAGAGGAGGGCACCATAGGCCTTTCAATGATGAAGGTTTTGCAGGTATACGCATCATGGAGACCCACGAACACTACCACCGACAGCACCAGGATATCAGAGTAGAGGAGGGGATAGCGTATGGGGATGTGATAGAGGGAGTAAACTTTGATTATGCGGCTAAGCTCACAGCTGTAAATGCCATCAACCTGGCTTCCTTAGCGGATGCTCCACCGGCGCCTAAAGAAGTGAAAATAGGTGGAGTAGTGAAACCGGATACTAAGCTGGCCTGGGAATTACCGGAAGATGAGGAAATCGCAGGTTATAAATTGTACTGGCGGGAAACCACAGCCCCTCAATGGCAGTACAGTAGATATGTAGGCAAAGTAAGCCAATACACGCTCAAGAGCATCATCATTGATAATTACCTCTTTGGCGTAGCGGCAGTTGGGAAGAATGGACATGAAAGTCCCGTAGTATTTCCAGGCGGAGTGATGTTTGATTAGGGGGGGAATTTTGCAGTCATCGGTATCAAGTTTAAGAAGTTATACGTATATTCTGGAAAATTACACGTGTAATGAGTACGAAACTCACCTTGACAATTGACAAATCAGTAATTGAGAGGGCAAAAAAGTTTGCAAAAGCTTCAGGAAGAAGCCTTTCTGATATAGTTGAGTCTTATCTGGAGAAGTTAGTAGCCCCCTTGAATGAGTCTGAGGAAGAGGTACCTGAAGAGCTGAAAGAGCTGTTTGGCTCCGTAAAAATACCTCATGATCTAGATGAGAAAAAAGCTATGCGTGATATAATGTTTGAGAAACATCATGAGTAACTATTTTCTCGATACAAATATTCTCATAGACTTTTTAGGTAATCGGGAACCCTTTGGAAAATATGCACTAAAGATATTCAAGAAAGGAGTTAGTGGAGACTGGACACTTTGGACTTCTAGCAATTCTATTCTCACATCCTATTACATAATTGGGAAGATTGAAGGATGGGAATTAGCTAAGAAAAAGATTACGCAGTTACTCCCATTAGTTGAGATTAACCCAATAAGTAAAGGTGATCTTCTTCATGCCCTTAATTCAAACTTCAAAGACGTCGAAGATGGTGCACAGCATAGCTGCGCTATTGGAATTAAGGGGATTGATGGAATAATCACCAGAAATAAAAAAGATTTTAAGCACAGTCAGCTAAAGGTTTATAATCCTTCTGAGCTTTTTTCGGATTAAGCCGTACTTAAAAGAAATAGCACACATGACACCACTGGAAAGGTCCCTTCAACTGAAGCAGGAATTGGAAGCCCTTCGACCCATCAATATGGAAGATGAGGCCAGGATCATGCAGAAGTTTCGGCTGGACTGGAATTACCACTCTAATCACCTGGAAGGAAATTCTCTTACCTATGAAGAAGCTAAGGCTCTCATCATGTTTGGGATCACGGCCCAAGGGAAGTCCTTACGTGACCACTATGAAATCCGTGGTCATGATGAGGCGGTTAAGTGGATTGTAGGGCTAGCCAGGGAAGAAGCTCCTTTGACGGAAGAATTGGTGTTAGAGCTACACGCCAGAATTCTCAAAGAGCCTTATGAGGTAGATGCCATTACCTCAGATGGGAGATTAGGAAGAAGACAAGTAAGAATCGGGGCATACAAACTAGTCCCTAATCATGTCCAATCTCAGTCTGGAGAAGTCGTTCGTTTTGCCAGTCCGGAAGAAACGCCCAGAAAGATGGAAGAACTCCTGGCATGGTACCAGGAGCAGGTCAACCAGAATGAGGCTAATCCTATCTTCCTGTCCTCTCTCTTTCATGCAAATTTTCTCCGTATTCACCCCTTCGATGATGGAAACGGAAGAATGGCTAGGCTACTGAGTAATTTTATTCTCATCCAGTTTGGCTACCCACCGGTTATCATCAGGACGGAAGATAAGGCCCGCTATTTCTCTGTTTTACGTCAGGCTGATTATGGACTGATGGACCCTCTTACAGACTATATCAGTAGAAACCTAAACCAGTCTCTGGGAGTCATGATTAAGGGGGCTAAGGGAGAGACCATAGGCAAAACCGAAGACCTTGGAAAACAGATCTCCATGTTGGAAGAAAAGCTAAGCTCCGTGGGGGAAGAAGTGGAGGTCATGAAGGGGAGGAAAGTATTGCAAAGGCTCTTTAAGGAGTCTTTGGTAGGCTTGGTGGACAAGTTTCTCGTGGTAGGGGCTTCCTTCGAGAATTTCTACATTAGCTCTGGAAAAGAAATACAAGTCGAACTGGAAAATGGGAAGAAGAAAACGGCCAACGGTAAAATAAAGGCTGGGCATGTAAAGAAGAGAATCCACAAGCAAACCCACTCCCTAATCCTTAAATACCAGTATGCTACGTTGAAACAGTTTGGGAGAGAAGAGTTTAGCTTTACCTCTGCTATTCAGTTCGTCTTTGATAAGGCTAAGTATTCTGTTCTCATACCAGGAGAACAGAAGTATGATAAACTCTATCATGAATACCTGACGGATCTGGAGATAGAAAAAATCATCAGGATGACAGTCAAAAAACACAAAGAAATTATTGAAAAGAGAATAGAAGAAGCTAAGCGGGAGGAGAATTAAGTCCTCACTCCCAAACTACTACTACTATGAACAGACGTACTTTCCTAACCCACACAGCATTGTGGGGAGCTGCTTTAGCAGCCTATCCCACATTTGCGTATACCCCTAGTCAGAAAAAGCTGAAAATTTCTCTGGCTCAGTGGTCTCTCCACAGAGAAATAGAAAAAGGGACAACAGATCCCTTGCTATTTGCCAAAGTGGCCATGGAGAAATATGGGATCAAAGCCATAGAATATGTAAATCAGTTTTATGTAGATCATGCCACGGATGAGAAGTTCTGGCAGGAAATGAAGCGTAAGGCTGATGATGCCGGAGTAAGTAGCTTACTCATTATGATAGACGATGAAGGGGATCTGGGAGATGGAAATGAAAGAAAGCGAAATAAGGCAGTGGAGAATCACTATAAGTGGGTGCATGCTGCCAAGTTGATGGGCTGCCATTCTATCAGAGTAAATGCTTTTGGGGCTAAGAAGGAAGAAAAGTTCCGGCCAGCTTTAGCGGAAAGCATGGGAAGACTAGCCGGTTACGCTTCCAAGGAAAATATCAATGTGGTCATTGAGAATCATGGCCTATTCAGCTCCAATGCAAAACTCATTGCCGAAATCATAGAAGAGGTAGATATGCCTAACTTTGGCTCCTTCCCAGATTTTGGTAACTGGTGTACATCTGCTAAATGGGGGAGCACCCAAATCCCTTGTGAGGAGGCTTATGATGTATATGAAGGGGTAGCCACTCTTCTCCCATATGCCAAAGCCGTTAGCGCCAAATCTTACAACTTTACTGAGAATGGGGAGCACCCTTTGATTGACTATAAGAAGATGCTGAAGATTGTGAAAGACTCTTCTTATGATGGGTACATAGGAATAGAGTACGAAGGGAGTTCTCACTCAGAGCATGACGGCATCCTAGCCACTAAAGCCCTCATGGAGAAAGTCTGGGCTGAATTAACATAGCCATAGAGCATTCTTAGACCCATCTGTGCGATACAGCTACTTAATGGAGGAGTTGGTAGAATAATAGAGGGATCCATGAATAAAATCCTCCTCAGGGACTTATATTAAGTCATGAATACCACGTTTTCTACCCAACTCTTAAGGCTATTTGTGGGGCTTGTTTGCTTGTCATTCCCCCTAAGTGGAGTAGCCCAAGCTGATTCGATCGTGCCTATGCTCCTGGATAAAGCTACCTTATCAGGGGTAGGCCTTGATACCATCAAACTGAAGAATGAACCCGAAAGGGGCTTCTATCAGAAAAATCTCTACAGAGGAGAAGACCTAAGTGTGTATGTGGTATCCAGCCAGTCATGGGTAGGGAGAATGGACAATTTCTCCATAGACGAGTTTATCTACCTATATCATGGAAAAGCCTTGGTAAGACCTGAGGAAGGAGGAGAAGCTATTTTCCATACGGGTGATTTCTTCTTTGTGCATAAAGGATATACCGGAGAATGGGAAATATCCGCTGGGCCTACCAATCATTATGAGCTATCAGTCATCACCACTGGCAGAGCTACCCCTCCAGACAAACCTAAACTTCCTGCTCCCATCATGCTGGATAAGGATAAGCTTTCAGGGATTGACATAAGCTTTGATGAGAATGGCTTGTATGAAGAGGTATTACAAGAAGGGATAGAGTTGACTATTTCCATTCAGGCAGAAACGCCACGCACCAAGAAGATCGAAAATGGGATGGAGCAACTGATCTGCCTATTATCTGGTCAGCTCACCTTTATGGACGAAAATGGAGAATCAAATAAGTACCATAGTGGAGACTTCATCCTCTTCCCCAAAGGTATCAACGGAGAATGGACCAGTGAAGGTCATGGACTGATGAAATACATCTCCGTTCAGAAAAGCTGATTAGTCATCTAACTTGAAGGTGATCTGTAAGTCTACATCACTCCACACAAGGCCCTGATGGTAGAAGCCGCAGGCACGTTGTAGATTATTGAAGGCATCCACCCAATTAAAGTATGCCATATCTTCTATTTTACCTGCTAGTGTAAGCTTGCCTTCCCTGTGCTCTGCTATATGAAAAGGAATTTCCCATTCTCCGGTATATCCTTTATGCACAAAGAAGAAATCACCCGTATGGAAAAT
>JBCBKZ010000850.1:0-2531 GCA_038520955.1 Bacteroidota bacterium
AAAAAGCAGCCTGCTTTTTGATAGTCTGGTCTGCTATGCTGATCGTAGCTTTTCTGTAGCTTAGCTACTTCTTCTCTGACGGCTTTTTCTCCCAAAGCCTGAAGCTCTGTATCTATGGTAGTATAAATCTTCAGCCCGTCTGCATAGATGCTGTAGGGAGTACCATCAGGTTTTGAAAGGCCTTTTAGGACTTGGGTTAACTCCTGCTTCAGGAAGTCCCTGAAATAGGGAGCAGGGCCATCATGCTGATTTACCAGGGTATAATCCAGTTGGATAGGAAGCCTTTGGAGAGAGTCAGCTTCATCGAATTCTATGAAGCCGTACTTATTCATTTGACTGAGAACGGTATTTCTTCTGGCCTCTGACCTGGCCTGATTGATGCGCGGATTATAGGCTGTAGTGGCTTTGAGCATACCTACCAAAACTGCTGACTCTTCAGGTTTCAGAAAAGCAGGAGAGGTATTAAAAAACCTCCTGGCAGCTACATCTATCCCGAAGGTGTTCTCTCCAAAACTTACCGTATTTAAGTAGAGAGTAATGATCTCTTCCTTGGGGTAAAGCTTCTCCAGCCTTTTTGCAATGATGGCCTCTCTGAACTTATTGACAAGCAGGCTGGCTACTTTGTATTTCTCTCTGGGGTACAGGTTTTTGGCTAGCTGCTGGCTAATGGTACTTCCTCCTCCGCTGTTCTGGTTTCTTAGGAGAATAGACTTGAAAAATACTCTGAACATGGACATGATGTCCACGCCATTATGCTGGTAAAAACGAGCATCTTCCGTAGCTATCAAGGCATAAAGCAAATGGTCAGGGATGTCATCATAGGAAGTTTCTGATCTGTGGGTAGTATAAAACTTTCCCAGAAGCTTATCTTCTGAGCTATAGATTTCTGTGGCCAGGTCTGTGTCTATGCTAGATAGTTCTTCCGTTGTGGGGAGTTTTCCTACCCACTCAAACTGAACACTTAGAAAAATAGTGAGAATAAACAGGAATATGCTGCCCAGAAGGACACCCGAAGCAATCAGAATTTTCTTTCGGGTATCAGGATTGTTGAGATGTTTCCTGAAGTTTGGTTTTTGTTCAAACAGATTCGTCACACTCCCAGGGTTTATGTTCCTGAACAACCTTTCTCAAAAGTAGCAAATTATTCAGGATTAAAGTAATACTTTAAGTGATTAGTGTACCTTAACGATAGGAGTATAGAATTATTCAATAAATGGAAGTAGGGGGCAGTCGTAATAAGGAAAACGATGCTTAGTTCATACACAAATAGTGAACCTGCACGTGGGAGACTATCCTGTGGACAGCCGTTTCCGCCAAAGAATAGGTCATGAATTTGGCTAGGGGAAGACTCTCGAAAGAGTCAGCCGCTTTCTCCTTAGTAGCAGATTTAAAGACTATCCATAATTTGCTGCGGTCTTCAGCCAGTGTGTAAGAACTAATAGTGCCTTTGACCATCATCTTCTTCACGGCTTCACGCTGTCTGGGAATCAAAAGCACAAATTCCGCCGGAAGTTCTTCCGGCAAAGTGCACTCTACCATGTAATGCTGCATTTCTGAAATTTAATATGAACGGGCAGCTTTGTCGTGTGTACCTTTCCTTTTAACTGAAGTCTAATATGGATAATTCTTTAACTAAATAATCAAATTATGTAACCACCTGTTGAAATTGATGCGAGAATGTCAATCTGCGAGTATGTTCTGCTTGTTCAATACAGAAAGCACATTCTGTCTGTAATTTCTTCCTATGGGGATTTCCTTCCCATTTACCTCTACAAAATGCCCACAAAACGCTTCTATCTTGGATAGAGAGGTGATAAAGGATCTGTGTATACGCAAAAACATGTCAGGTGGAAGCTTTTCTTCCATGAAACTGATTCGCTGGTAGGTAACCACAGATTTTTGGTCTGTTTTCACTCTTATATAGTCCTTAAGGCTTTCTATATACAGAATGTCTTTCAGGTATACCTTTACCATCTTCTTATTGGCTTTCAGGTAGATGAAGGCATCTCCATTGGCAGTTTCCTGCTGAATAAAGGTATCAGCGGGTGCTTTCTTTTCTGGCGTGGTTCGCTGTATATACCTGTTGACAGATCTTAGAAATCTATCGAAAGAAATAGGTTTGAGGAGATAGTCAATGATGTCTAACTCATATCCATCCAGCGCATACTCCCTGTAGGCAGTGGTGAAAATGACCTGAGGTTTTTTGCTGAGATTTTTAAGTAAGTCAAGACCGGTTATTTTGGGCATCTGAATATCAAGAAAGATAAGGTCTACCTCATTCTCCGCCAGGAAGTTAAAAGCTTCAATGGCGTTATTCATGCTACCTGCCAATTCCAGAGAATCCAGTTTATCCACATAAGATGTGAGAATATCTACTGCAAGCGGCTCATCGTCTACAACTATACATCTTGTCTTCATGATATGTGTGAGATATTAGATAAAACGGGTGAAACGGTTTGGTTATCTTCTTCCGGATAGAGTGTCAATTCAACATGAAATGAGTTTCCCTTGTCCTCTATAGCTAGCATATG
>JBCBKZ010000851.1:0-2529 GCA_038520955.1 Bacteroidota bacterium
GAAATTTTCTCATGTTAAATGTTTAAATGAAGACCCAAATTGGGGGTTAAATACTGATAAAACAAAACAGCAGAATCTTTTTTATGTCATATATTTCCTTCGAATACAAATTCTGCTGGTCCTTGAAGGTAAACGGCTGGAGAACCATTTTCTTGTTTGATTTCCACTGTCAATTCTCCTCCCAGGGTACTTATCTTCAGCTTTTTTTGATCGGGGTGCAGCTGTTGGTGTACAAAGGCACAAGCAGTGACACCTGTTCCACATGAATACGTCTCAGCCTCCACGCCCCGTTCAAATGTTCTTACTACCAGGTTGCCAGATCCTTCCTCCATGACAAAGTTTACATTGGTTCCTCCAATAGGAGAGAAGTCAGGGTGATGACGGAGCTTTTTACCTTCGGATGCTACATCCAGGTTCTGGATGCCTGACTCCAAATACTGCACATAGTGAGGGGAGCCCGTATCTACCCAGAAGTTTTCGTCCATGATTTTCCTGTAACCTTTAGGGCTGGGCATCTTAATTCTGACTTCTTCCTGCCGGATACTGGCTGGAACCAACCCTACTGATGTCTCTACAATGGCTTCTTCTGAGATGATACCCATCTTATAGGCAAAGCTGACCACACAGCGGGTCCCATTCCCGCAGAGCGTACTTTCGTTTCCGTCTGCATTCAGGTAGCGCATCCTGAAATCAGCTTTCTCAGAGGGTTCTACAGCTATGAACCCATCTGCACCTACCCCGAATCTTCTACTACAGATCTTCTCTATAAGGGCCTGAGAAGAGGAAACATCCAGTTCTAAGTCTCTGTTATCGATAATAACAAAGTCATTTCCTGTGCCCTGGTATTTTTGGAAATTCATGTGTGAAAATAAAATAGCTGATAAGCCCTAAAATACGGAAGAAAGAGATCAGGGTTTAGCTGTGTAAGCTTATAAAAAGTGGGATTGGAGGGTTTTGAAAATGAGGATTTACTCTTCTGGAACTTCTTTATTGTAAAGTCTTGCGGCTATCCTTACTATACCATAAATCTTTTCCTCCTTATCATCGTTGGCATAGAGTTTTAGCGAGTACTTACCATTTTCAAGAATTATCGAGGGTATAGCTGTATGAGTAATGGTGTAATCAATTTCATTTTCATCAGGAATACCTTGCCAGCTTCCATCAGCCTTTATGACCAGATCTGTCTGGAATTCCTGGACGTTAGTGTTTTCATCTTCCAGCACCATATAGATGGGAAGTTCATTTCTCCCTAAACCGGTATAGTAGGTGAGTTCTAACTCTAATCTAAGTTCCTGACCTGCATTTTGATCTGAGATGTCTATCTCGAACTCTCTGGGGAGGTCAGAATAATAGAGGGTATAGTCAGATAGGATGATTTCGCCTCTCCATACGGGAACCAAATCTCCACAAGAGGCAATTGTAAGTAAGAAACTTAGGCAAATGATAGATGAGACCACTTGAGTGAGTAGCGAACGGAAATAAAGGTGAAAGCTAGTCACATAAACACTTTTAAAACCTGAAACGAGAATTACTGCAGTTTCCCATTGGCTACCACCTCTGGTACAGTAACTTTATTTATGCTTTTATCTTTTTTTTCGTACTGAACGGGAGAATCTAACGTATCATAAACCCCCATGGACGAAAACTTATCTATTCTGTTATCAATCAGCTTATCAGAAGAAAGCTTTTGTAATCCGGCTATGTCTTTCAGAATAGTAGCTTTTACATTTTGATAAGTTTCTTCCGGATTTTTATGAGCACCTCCTAAAGGCTCTGTAACGATGCCATCTACAATTCCCAGCTTCACATTATCATTGGCAGTCAATTTCAAAGCCTCAGCAGCCTGCTCTTTATTTTCCCAGCTTCTCCATAGGATGCTTGAGCAGGATTCCGGAGAAATAACAGAGTACCATGTGTTTTCCAGCATGTATACCTTATCTCCAATCCCTATCCCCAAAGCACCTCCAGACGCACCTTCTCCAATAACGATACATATGATGGGCACAGTTAACTGAGCCATTTCAATCAGGTTTCTGGCGATAGCTTCTCCTTGTCCTCTCTCCTCTGCTTCCAGACCTGGGAAAGCGCCAGGTGTATCAATCAGACAAACGACAGGCATTTTGAACTTCTCTGCCATCTTCATCAATCTGAGGGCTTTTCTGTATCCCTCAGGATTAGGCATACCAAAGTTTCTAAACTGTCTTTGCTTGGTAGTTCTTCCTTTTTGTTGACCCACGAACATTACGCTCTGGCCATCTATCTTTCCCAAGCCACCTATCATGGCTTTGTCATCATGGAAATTTCTATCTCCATGAAGCTCTATGAACTCATCAGAGATGTTCTGAATATAGTCCAGGGCATATGGCCTTTCTGGATGACGGGAAATCTGAACCCTTTGCCAGCGATTTAAATTGCTGTATATATTTACTTTCAGATTATGAATCTTCTTTTCAAGCTCGGAGCTTTCCTGACCTAGTTCAACCCCATTTTCACCGGCAATACGCTTCATTTCTGATAGCTTATTCTCCA
>JBCBKZ010000852.1:0-2527 GCA_038520955.1 Bacteroidota bacterium
AGTGAACAGATTATACAGGTAGGTGCTGGAGTCAGAAGGAACGTCAATTCTTACATTCCCTTTATGCTTATCCCATGTCAATGTACGGAAGCCAAAAAAGTTCCAGCTGATATGTCTGGTAGCATCCCATGCTTTTCTTCCTCCCATAGCTTCCATGACCTTATCAGCTATTTCTATGGCTTTAGCATCAGACGCTTCCATATTGAATCCCTCTGCAGCAGGATTCACTTCAGCTGTGCTTACTTCTTCAGTATTTGCTGCCGGCTGGGCACAACTGGACATAAAAACTACGGCCAATGCGCTCATCAGTAGACGGAATAAAGGAAATCGGGTATTCATATTAGGGTATTTGGTTTGAGGTTGTTTAGAGTTATTAGGACCTTATCAACTAATTAGGTCAGTGAAAGGTTAAAATTACCACTTACCAGCTAAAAATTTTACTTGACGGTCACCTTTGTGCACGATTGTTGTCTTAAATAGGAAAGATGGAAGATTATGTGCATTTTACGGTAAATAATGTACACTTTATCGTTAGATCTTTCCTCACTAGATTAAAATAGTGAGTTGAACCGTTAACTTTACGTTAATCAGTCCATATGAAGCAACGCTACCTTTATTTCTAGGTACTATTAAGTAGAGATTTATTTTAGGGGACTATCAATGAAAAAGACAAGCTGGATATGTTTATTCCTGGCTTTAAGCTCTTTGTGTAAACTTTGTGCACAAAAGCAGTCTGTATCTGCCAAAAAAGGGGTCAAGGAATCCCCCAAATTCCAATTCGCTGACCCAAGACCCAAGTTTTTCGAGTATTCTTTCCAAAACCTTCCCACTTCTTCTAATCCCGTTTCTAATGGTAACACGGTAGTCGATCTTTCTGATCTTGAAGAAAGCGGAAGATTGTTTGCCGGTAAATTAAGAATCCCTTTGGTATTTAGAGGTAAGCTAAGTTTGATAGGCGAGGCAGGAATGAAAAATGAGAGAGCCTACATAGGAAACTCTCTAGGAAGAGCCCTGGAAAATCCCCTAAGACTTACCAATATCAACTTCAGTCTGATAGGTGAATATGACCTTGAGAATGGAAATTCACTAGCCTTTTACTCCAGAGCAGCCGTAAGAGCTGATGAACTGGACTTCGGTTCAGCTAACCAATACTCTTATACAGCTTCCGCTATTTACCAATTCAAAAGGGTGAATAATGGTCAGCTGGGAATAGGTTTTTACGGTTCCAGCAATTTCGGACGTATTCAGGTGTTCCCTTCTATCCTCTATAATAAGGTCTATAACAACAGGCTCATTCTAAACGCCATGTTGCCCAAGGAAGTGTCTCTTACCTACAGAGCTAATGACAAGCTTAGTTATGTGGCAGAACTTTCCGCAGAAGGGTCCAGCTATCTCATTACCAGAGCTACCCTGGATGGATATGATGCCTTAGAGTACAGACGATCTCAGGTAGGTCTGTCTTTCGGTATAGAAAAACTTATTTCTGATGTAGCTGGTGTCAGCCTTTCCGTCGGTGTAGCACAGCCGCTTAATGCTGTCTTGGTAGAACCTGGCAGACGCACCCGAGACAGAGTATGGACCTTTGATCAGAATATGACGCCCTTTGTGAAGCTGTCTATCTTCGCTGTTCCTCCTTCCAAACTTTGGGCAAAGTGTGTGAAATAGCTACTTGATCTTTTCCTCCGATTCCACGTACAAAATATTAAGCGAGCCTGTTTTGCAGGCTTTTTTTGTGTGTAAAAAATTGACTTAAAATATTTTCTCCCCTTGCCCGTCTACCTATATGCATGGAGAATACATGGAAAATACAAGGCGAATCATTAGCGGTGGCAGCAGATAAAACTCCTGGGATAGGGGACGTGATAGAAAATGAATCGGCTAAGCTATTGGCATTTATCCGTTCAAGGGTACCCGACTGGGTAGATGCTGAAGATGTGCTGCAGGATGTTTTTTACCAACTATCTTCTACCGGTCTTGACTCCATTAATCAGGTCCAGTCATGGTTATTTACCGTGGCCAGAAACAGGATTACTGATATTTACCGAAAGAAACGTACAGCTTCATTCTCAGATATAGATAAGAAAAATCTGAAAGAGGAAAATGTGCCTGGCCTTGCAGATATTTTGCCAGACTTTTCCCAAAGCCCGGATGTGATGTTCACCAGAACCATTATCATGAAGGCCTTAGAGGAGGCTTTGGAAGAGTTGCCAGAGAATCAAAGAGAAGTTTTTGAGATGCACGAATTTGAGGATATGAGCTTTAAAGAAATCTCATCCTTAACAGGAGTGTCGGTGAATACGCTGCTATCAAGAAAGCGCTATGCAGTGGTATATCTTAGAAAGAGGTTGGCAGAATTATACGAGAGCCTGTAATCAAAATGAATTTACCCCTGTTTAGACAGGGAAGTGTACAATCAGTTTTTTGCATCATCATCAAGTAGTAAGATATGTGTAGTAGAAGAAAACACGGTGGAAAGAAATTTTTAGGAGGAATATTCGCAGTAGTAGTAGGGGGATTTTTAGTTAAG
>JBCBKZ010000853.1:0-2519 GCA_038520955.1 Bacteroidota bacterium
TCTCCGCATTCAACTTTGAGATTCCAGAGGAGTTGATCGCGAAATACCCTGCAAGTCCCAGAGATGAAGCCCGTCTACTCGTTGCACATAGAGATACTGGAAAAATAGAGCACCGGCTCTTCAAAGACATGTTAGAGTACTTTGACGAAGGGGACGTAATGGTGCTAAATGATACCAAGGTCTTTCCGGCTAGACTGATAGGGAAGAAAGAAAAGACTGGAGCCAGGATTGAGGTTTTCCTGTTGAGAGAGCTGAATGTAAAGCAGAAGTTGTGGGATGTGTTGGTAGAGCCAGCCAGAAAAATCCGTGTGGGAAATAAGCTCTTCTTTGGAGAGAATGATCTGATAGCTGAGGTAGTAGATAATACTACTTCCAGAGGAAGAACCATTAGATTCCTATATGATGGAGAAAATGAGGAACTGCATAAGCTAATAGATAAGCTGGGGAAAATGCCTATCCCTCCCTACATCGACAGGGAGCCAGAACCACGCGATAGGAAGGACTATCAAACCGTTTTTGCCAAAAATACTGGTGCAGTAGCGGCACCTACTGCGGGTCTTCACTTTACCCGTGAGCTTCTTAAGAGGCTGGAACTGAAAGGAATAGAAGAATCTTACATTACCCTTCATATAGGAATTGGAACCTTCAATCCTGTGGAGGTAGAAGACCTTTCCAAGCATAGAATGGATTCAGAGTTTTACATTATTCCGGAGCGTACCCGAGACCTGGTGAATGATGCTAAGGCCAATAAAAAGAGAGTGCTGGTAGTAGGTAACTCTACGATGAGATCACTGGAATCTTCCGTATCTGCCAGTCGTAAGTTAAATGATGCTGAAGGTTGGACAGACAGATTTATCTATCCTCCTTTTGAATTCCACATTGGGAATGCTTTCATAACGAATCTGCACAGACCCAAGTCCACGCTGATGATGATGGTAGCTGCCTTCATGGGTTATGACTTCATGATGGAGTGTTATGAAGAAGCTATCAAAGAGAAATATCGCTTCTTCAGTTATGGAGATGCTATGTTGGTCATCTAATGCCTGCTGAAAAACTATTTGCAGTCATAGTAGCCGGAGGATCAGGTACCCGTATGGGGAGTGATATTCCCAAACAGTTTCTTCCCGTGGGGGGAAGGCCCATTCTCGTACATACCGTAAAGAAATTTCTTTCTTATCAAGAGAACCTACTTATCAAGTTGGTCTTGCCTGCTGCGGGTATGACCTATTGGGAGAACCATTGCAAGCAATATTTCTCACATACTGAGACAGGTAGAATTCAACTGGTTGAAGGAGGGAGTAGCCGAATAGCTTCTGTGGAGAATGGTCTTTCAGCCATTTCACAGGTGGATGGTCATACCTGGGTAGCCATACATGATGGGGTCAGGGCTTTTGTGAATCATGAGATGATCCAAAGTAGTTTTGACATCGCCAGGGAGAAAGGTGCTGCCGTTTGTTGTGTACCCGTCAAGTCTTCTATAAGAGAGACCTCTTCCTCTGGAAAAAGCAAGGCAGTAGATAGGTCCCGTTTCCTTCATGTGCAAACGCCTCAAACTTTCTCCCTCAGCAAAATCAAGCAAGCGTATGTTTCTCGTCCACATGACGATTTTACAGATGATGCCAGCATTTATGAGGCGGTAGTAGGTCCGGTAAGCATTAGTCAAGGGAGCTATGACAATATCAAAATCACTACCCCTGAGGATATGTTTGTGGCGGAGGCTTTGATGAAAAAGGAAAGAAATCATCTCACAGCCGGGTTGAGAAGCAAGATCAAACTCCTACTATTGGATATAGATGGCACCATGACAGATGGGGGGATTTTCTACGGAGAAGGAGGAGAGGTTTTTAAGAGGTTTGATGTTAAGGATGGCATGGCCATTCATAGGCTACAGAGTAGATATGGGCTAAAGGTAGGTTTCATCAGTTCAGGAGCTACGGGAACCATCATTGAGAACCGTGCAAAGAAACTCAAAATGGACCTTTGGCATTACGGTCCTGAGCCTAAGACAAACATTATAGAAGGCTGGTTGGGGAAACTTGGGATAAATTGGGACGAGATAGCCTATATAGGAGATGACCTAAATGATATGGAAGTCATTAAAAAGGTAGGCATAAGCGCTTCACCCTCTGACGCAGTTAGAGAAATAAGAGAAGCCGTAGATCAGGTGCTGGAGTTACCTGGAGGAGGAGGTTGTGTGAGAGAATTTATAGAGAATATCCTGGGCTATGACCTCAATGTGGCTAATCCGCAGCCAGACCATCAATAATCCATTTCTTACGTATATAAAGTATGAACAGGGTAGTGATATTTGATGGAATGTGCCATCTGTGTGATGGCTTTGTCTCACGACTCATCAGATGGGATAAGGAGGAAAAATTACTGTTTGCCTCCAATCAATCCCAAAAGGGGCAAACGATTCTTACCAAATTCGGATCTACCTCACAGGCAGAGGGTACCGTCTTCTTTCTGGAGAATGACCAATTATTCACTCAATCTACAGCCGTCCTGAAAATTTTAAG
>JBCBKZ010000854.1:0-2518 GCA_038520955.1 Bacteroidota bacterium
GTTCGTGTAATATTATAATTACTTAATTAGAATACCCATTGTATAAAATATAGGTATCCCTACCTTTATTTATCAGTCAGGCCCATAATTCTCTTGAATACATAAGCTTTTGACTGTGAAGAAATGTTAGCCTGTGTTTCCACTTAGCATGTACGAGATACGGCTTATGATTTCCTCCTAAAGGACTTCTTTAGGAAAAATGAGTTCCCGACTTCAGCATAATGATGGATGGACTTCAGTATGCGGAGATCTAATGATCGCTATGCTAAAACAACTTTTTAACTACACATTGAATTCGCTGCATGAAAAAACCTTTATTTCTGTTAACCCTTTTGCTTTGTTGCTGTCTGGTGGGTTTTAGCCAGAATGCAAAAAAAGGTCTTGAAGGTTCCGTTCCTGAAGGAATGAAAATCGACAAGGCTCTTTATGGATTATTGTCTGAGGGCAATAGTGATTTTACCACTAATAAGCCTTCTAAAAACGGACCTGTAAGAATTACTGAAGAGGAAAATCCCTTTAGTATGACAGGACAAATGATGTTTGACAAAGAAGGAAATGTCTTGATTGATGCTTCTTCAACTACAACCGGTAAGGAGCTTCTCGCTGCTCTGGAAGCTGTTGGACTAAAAAATGGATCTTCCTTTAAAAGAGTGGTATCCGGCTACATTCCAGTATCTGCGCTAGAAGAACTTTCCGAAATTAATGAGTTAAAGTTCGCCAGGGCTGGCATTATGACCCATGAAATAGGGTCAGTAGATAATGAGGCAGACGTAGCCTTAAGGTCTGATGTAGCCAAATCTTTATATGGACTGGATGGATCAGGTATAAAAATTGGGGTACTTTCGGACTCATATAACACTTTAGGAGGAGAAGCTGCTGGAATTGCTTCAGGAGACATCCCTGGAGTTGGGAACCCTAATGGATTCACTACGCCTGTTACTGTTTTACTGGAGTTTAGTGGTACAGGCATAGATGAAGGGCGAGCTATGATAGAGCTTATCCATGACATCGTACCAGCTGCTGAACTGTTCTTTTATACAGCTTTTGATGGAGGCCAAGCTGGTTTCGCAAATGGTATCATTGAATTACAGGAAGCAGGATGTGACATCATTGTAGATGATGTAAGGAGTTTTATAGAGCCCATGTTCCAGGATGGAGTCATTGCCCAGGCAGTAGACTCAGTCACAGGTTTAGGGGTCTCTTACTATTCTTCAGCTGGTAATGCCGCTACTTCATCTTATGAAGCGCCATTTAATCCATCAGGAGAATTCTTCTTTGGAGCAGAGATTCATGATTTTGATCCCGGTGCAGGGGTAGATTTCTACCAGAGAATTGATGTTCCAGGAGGAACTAACCTATTCGCTTTACAGTGGGTAGATCAGATTTTCTCGCTAAACGGTGGAGCTGGTGCTGCTACTGATTTGGATGTACTTTTCTTTATCCCAGGGCAGACTGGTCCTATAGATGTCAGTGAAATTATCTTCTCATTAAGTAGCATCAATACTGGAGGAGATCCCATAGAGTTTTTCTCTGCAACTGGACCTTTCTCTTTTGAGATTGCCATTGTCAATTTTGGTGGACCTAATCCTCCGCTGATTAAGTGGTCAGGCAGTAGGTCTACTGTGGTTACAGAATGGGCTACTAACAGTAGTACTTCTTTTGGCCACTCTAATGCTGCAGGTGCTAATGGTACAGGTGCAGTCTTCTACTTGGATTCTCCAGAGTTTGGTCAGGATCCTCCACTACCAGAGCCATTTACTTCACTAGGTGGGGTACCCATCTACTTTGATCAGGATGGTAACTTTATCGGTAGAACTGAGAGAGAAAAGCCAGAATTCTCCGCTGTAGACGGAACTAATACTACTTTCTTTGGTTTTGACGCAGAGCCAGACGGTAATCCTAACTTCTTCGGTACTTCTGCTGCTGCACCTCATGCTGCCGCTGTAGCTGCCCTGATGCAGGAATATGCTACCAAAACTACAGGTCCTCTCACACCTGCCAGGATCACGAGAGTCCTTAGGAGAACAGCCATAGACATGGAAACACCTGGCTATGACTTCTTGACAGGTGCTGGACTGATTCAGGCTGATGCTGCCATAAAGGAATTAATAAGACAGAATGCCAGAGTAACCAGATTTATTTTGGTTGATGCTGAAGCAGATACTAATGTGGTTAGAATTCGTGATGGTGATGTTCTGAAGTTAGAAGACCTACCAGAAAAATTCAATATCATCGCTATTACGCAAGGTTCTCAGGATATAGACAGAGTCATGCTAGATCTTAATGGACCTGTAGAGAATGAAAGAACAGAGAAGAAAGCGCCTTATGCTGTCTTTGGTGATAGTAATGGAGATTATTCTGGAAGATATACGGAAGCAGGTGCCTATGACATAACAGCTGTACCTTACTTTGTAGGACTAGGAGGCTTGGAACAAGGATGTGAGCTTATGGTGAACTTCACCATAGTAGACTGTGACATTTCTGGGCCTATCGTAAATGCAGGGCCTGACAAGTCTCT
>JBCBKZ010000855.1:0-2516 GCA_038520955.1 Bacteroidota bacterium
AGAACCAGAAGGAGGAAATGAGCTACCTACCCTGGAGCAGATGTATGTGTACGGAGAGCTTCAAGTATGATACAAAGAAAGCCACCCTTTTCAGGATGGCTTTAATATTCTTATAAAATTATTCTCTTACAAATCGTGTACGCCGATAGCGTTCAGGTCTTCAAATGCCTGAGTTAAACGCTTGATGAAAGTCTTTTCCCCTTCACGTAGCCATACACGTGGATCATACTTCTTCTTGTTAGGAATATCATCACCGTCTGGATTTCCTATCTGAGCTTGCAGGTATCCTCTGTTAGCAGCTTCGTAATCACGAACGCCATTCCAGAATGCCCACTGCTGGTCAGTGTCAATGTTCATTTTCACCGCACCGTAGCTGATTGCTTCACGGATCTCCTCACGAGTAGAACCGGAACCACCGTGGAATACAAAGTTGATAGGATTGTGTCCTGTACTGTATTTCTCCTGTATGAATTCCTGAGAATTTTTCAGAATGACAGGCGTAAGCTGTACGTTACCAGGCTTGTATACCCCGTGTACGTTTCCGAATGCAGCAGCTACAGTAAACTTGTCGCTGATGGCTTTGAGTCTCTCATAAGAGTAAGCTACTTCAGAAGGCTGTGTATACAACTTAGAGTTGTCGATGTCGGTGTTATCTACTCCATCTTCTTCTCCACCAGTTACCCCCAGCTCTATTTCTATGGTCATTCCTATGGCATTCATTCTTTTGAAGTACTCTACAGAAATATCCAGATTTTCTTCAATCGGCTCCTCAGAAAGGTCCAGCATGTGAGAGCTGTAAAGTGGCTTACCGTATTGCTCAAAGTGCTTTTCTCCTTCATCTAATAGTCCGTCAATCCATGGGAGAAGCTTCTTGGCAGCGTGGTCAGTATGAAGGATTACCGTAACTCCATACGCTTCAGCCATTCTGTGTACGTGATATGCACCAGAAATACCACCTGCAATAGGTCCCAGCTGATTGTCCTTAGAAAGTCCCTTCCCTCCGAAAAAGTGAGCTCCTCCGTTTGAGAACTGAACGATGACAGGAGAATTTACTTCTCTTGCAGTCTCCAGAACGGCATTTACTGTATTAGATCCTACCACATTTACGGCAGGAAGGGCGAAGTCTTTCTCGTTGGCGTAGTTCAGTAATTCAGTAACCTCATCTCCATGAAGAACGCCAGGTCTAAATTTTCTCTTTGTACCGATCATGATTGTCTATTGATTTGAAATATTGTCTTCTGTGTGGCTTTGTTTGCAGCCCTAAGTCATAATCAGCGCAAACATACTTAATTTCCTCAAATGATGCTGTCTGGGTTAACATTTGTCTCTGGACTTAACCAAAGTTTAATATTTAATGCTGAGGCTTAGCTCGTCAGGCCTGTTTTCCAAGTGAAGGTAGAGAAGTCCATTTTCCAGAAAAAAGCTGTTTTCCCAGAACTGAAACTCTTCCTTATTGGGTACTTCCAGTAAAGGGTTATTGCCCAGGTTTATTTGGCGGATCTTCTGGAAGGGAAACTGGAACACGTAAAATTTCTGTAAGAGTGAGCCTGCCACCTTAGGGGTAATATTGATAGAAACAATCTTCTTTTTCGTCATCATACTTAGCAAAGCCGGTATTTCGAGGTACTGGCCCAGGTCCAGGATTTGCATCTCCTCTGTTTCTATCCATGGAAAGAATAAGGTATCTGTCCTTATATATACCTTTTGAGATAGACTGTCACTTGAAGCTAGTTGCTGAATGGTTAGGGGTTTAAAAATCTCTGGTAATACCTGAGAGGTATCTTCCGGAATTTTGGGGATGGGGGGATTAAGACTGTACCAGCTTTCTTCCCTCTCCATGGGAGTCCCCACTTTAGATCCATCCTTATTTCTAAATACAAAGGCCAGTTTGTTGACTTCCAGGTCTTTGGGGAGCCTGTAAAAGGTTTTTATGTGCACCTTTTTTCGGTAGAGATTAGGTCCCATGCGTTCCATCAGGACCTTAGGATCGTGCTGTGCCCATTCTCCCTGAATGTAATACCAGGTACTACTGGCAGAATCCGGGCCCAGAATCACGCCTGTATGTAGGTATACCTCCTCTCCTATGTCTTTTAGCGCTTGATTCCCATACTCTGCATTGAAGTAAATGCTGATACTGTCATTGACTCCAGGGTAAGGGGGATGGATAAAAATCATTTGGCCAAAAAGACCTGAAAAAGGGGAAACAAGGACCAACACCAACCAAACAAACTGCTTCAACATCTGATCTACTCAAATTTTATGATTGTGCTATATTTTCAACCCTCGATAGTTTGTGATTGAATATAAATTAACTAACTTTGTAGTCCGAAAAAGATACCGATATGATTATAGTAAAAGTAAAAGAGGGAGAGTCAATTGACAAGGCGCTTCGAAGATATAAAAAGAAATTCGAACGTACAGGTGTTCTTAAGAACGTTAGATCCAGAATGTTCTATAAAAAGCCTTCAGAAGAAAGAAAAGAGGTGATGAAGAAGGCTGTTAATAGACAGCGCCAC
>JBCBKZ010000856.1:0-2509 GCA_038520955.1 Bacteroidota bacterium
GTTTTGTATAAGAGCGTTCTTCCAATCCTATGGTCCCTTCCTTATGGGTTAAGGTGTATCCACCTCCTTCCGTTTTCTCTACCTTACAGCTCAGCGTCCTTCGTCTAGACTGAATGTCTGTAAGGGTCTGACTAGCCAGTTTCTCTCCCCTGTAGAAAAAGTCTATGGCAGGCTGGTCATTCTCTACTTTATATACCATAGAATCTATGGTGGCCTCCATGCTGATACGCTCAAACTGAAAAAAGAGGCTATCACCTTCCAGAAGATAACTACCTGAGATCAACATGGCCTCCGAAGTACTGACAAAAAAGCTGTCAGGCGTCATTCTCAAAAAGTGATACTGACCTACACTATCAGAAGAAAGTAGCGTGGAGGCACCTGACGAGAGGGCCCACATGTTTTGAAGAGAATCTTTTGTAACGGGAGAAAAAGCACACGCAGAGGCTAAGAGCCCCAGCCAAAAAATGATCAGGAGAGATCCACTACGGAGAAAATGCATGGTCGGTATATTCGTGAACGCTACAAAAGAAGCGTGAATATAGCCTATTTTAGCATTATGCCCTACCTTTTGATGAGGTTCAGATGTTTTTGCTCAGATTCACTTTTGACGGACAGGTAATATGTACCAGAAGCCAGATGACCCAGAGAAAGCACCTTTTCCATGTTTCCTGCTCCCTTGGGGTAGCTTTCTTTCCATACTATCTGGGCATTCTCATTAACCAGGACTGCCTGAACATTCTGATTGAGAGGGATTTCTAAAGCCAGATTTAGCTGATCTGAGAATGGATTAGGCCAGGCCCTCAAACCTAGTAGTTCTCCTCCCAAGGCTAAGCCGTTGAAGCTAATGGTATCTGAAACAAAGCTTTCTCCATCTCTACGTGAGAATATGACCCTGTAGGAGACCTCCTCTTCCGGTGCAGCAATTTCATACTCATAAGTAGCAGGTCCAGCATTAGCATCTCCTGATTCTTCATATATGGGCAGGAAGGAAGCACCTCTGGTACATCTTTCCAGCGTAAAACGATCAAAGAATTCATTGGCCCATACTGACCACTTCAGCACATGAATATCCTCATTCTTCTCTGCGCTAAACTCATATAAGTTTCTGTCATCCAGTATCTCTCCTTCCGCACCATTTCCCATGATCATTCTGTAGTCCAGATGGCTTACCCCTGCGGGATCACAAGCATCATCCTGATAGTTCCCAAGGTAATCATAGCCTGCATGGTCAAAGGTTCCATAGTCATGACAGCTAGTTACACTTCCACTATTCAGGCCTACGGTAGCAGAACTCCCACGAAACCCATTTTCTCCACCAGAAGAATTACCGGTGGTCCACTCCATATCCTGATACATGAAGAGGACATTGGCCTGAGTGCTCACGCTTTGACCCATAATTTCTGTTACACTTCCATCATGCAGAATACACTGGAAGGTATTTCTTAGTCCACAATCTAGCTCGCATCCAAAGTAGCCAAGCGCTAACCAGCTAACTATGAGGTAATGTCCATCTAGATCCATGTAGTATCGGATTTCTCCTCCCTTATTGAGATCCGCATCCCCGAAGAAGGGTGCGATCATCTTGGGACCATTCAAGCAGAATGGTTCAGGGGTGTATTCTATGAAGTCCTCTATGAAGGTGAGGTTCCCATTCGAATTGATAAAGAGGGACTCATAGGATTCTCCGAAGAAGGTAAAGCTGAAGCCCAGCTCTATTTCCTCAGAACAGTCATCACAGGCAGTTCTTCCTTTGAAGTATCGGTAGTTGACGGATTCACCTTTGATGTTTTGGCCTACAGGTATCCAGTAAGGATTGGGCGTCTCCACTTCACAGTCAAGCGGACAGTTTTCTGGATCTTCTCCTGGCGCGCAAATTCCATCTCCACAACCTGCGCCTGTCTGGCTTATGCGTATGTTGTCTATACCTGCCCCCCAGGTCCAGCTGTCTTCATCATCATATTCAAATCTTAGTTGAAGTACCGCTTCATCCAGCTCAGTTAAATGAATCTCTACTGTACCTACAAACTCTTTCTCTTCTTCAAATATGACTTCCCAATCACCTCCTCTATCCGCATATAGCCTGACAACACCCTTATCTCCGTAGGGTCTTTGGGAAAGATCAAAGCTGATATCAATGCTCGAATCAGCTGTAAGCACTATGGGAGGTAAATCCAGGGTCTGATTCTCAAGCGCATCATCAGACATGTCCCCCAAATGCAACCATGAGCTCTGGTCTGGATTCTGGTAGGGACCAATGGCGTCCTGATTAATCCTCCACCTAGAAGAGCCTGGATCCCAGTCTGAGTAGTCTCCTGTATCAAAGTTGGCCTCCAGTAGAGAAATAGTAGCCTGAGGTACAGGACACTGGCCCTTGCTTACTTGAGAAAGCAAGCACATCACCCCCAAACATATATACCTTACATCTATCCTCATCTCTCTAAAAAGCCGTTTACAAATCATTTTGCTTTACCAGGAATTGACTGATAAAGACCTGTTGATTGATTTGTAA
>JBCBKZ010000857.1:0-2508 GCA_038520955.1 Bacteroidota bacterium
GGAAGATTTGAGTATAGAAACAAAGGGTATGATCTTACCTTGGAAGCATTAGCCCGCCTTAATTGGAAAATGAAGGAAGCAGGAATAGACAAGACAATAGTCATGTTCCTGGTGACAAAACGGCCTTACTCTTCCATCAATCCAGAGGTCATGCAATCCATCGCCCTCCTGGAAAAAATAAGGGAAACTACAGAAGCTATTCAAAAGCAGATAGGGGAGCGGCTATTCATAGATGCATCTAATAACAACTTCAATAAGTTCCCGGATCTGAATGAGTATGTAGATGACTACTGGAAGATCAGATTAAGGAGAAACTTACAAACCTGGCAGTCTCAAGGCTTACCTAAGGTAGTTACGCATAATCTGTATGATGATGGAGGAGATGATGTGCTCAACTTCCTCAGATCATCTAACTTGGTAAACAAGCCTGATGATAAAGTGAAGGTGGTCTACCATCCTGATTTCCTTTCTTCCGTAAGTCCTATTCTGACCATAGATTACCCTGACTTTGTAAGAGGATGTCATTTGGGCGTATTCCCATCCTACTATGAACCATGGGGATATACTCCTTTGGAATGTATTGCGAGCGGGGTGCCTACGGTCACCAGTGATTATGCTGGATTTGGAGACTACATCATGAAGGCATTCCCTAATCCATCTCAGTTTGGAGTTTATGTGGTAAACCGTAGAACCCAGAGTTTTGATGAAGCGGCTAACCAGCTTGCCAATATGATGTTTGACTTTGTGAAGATGGAAAGACTGGACAGGATTACCCAACGATATGAAGCGGAAAATGGAGCGAGTCATTTCGATTGGAAGAACCTCACCAAGCATTATAATTACTCCTACGATCTGGCACTGAAGAGATAAGGTGAATTCATCAACGGAAATACTCACACATCATAGACAGAAAGTTCAAACAGAGGCTATCTGGGGAGATAGGCTGATCAGATTCTTAACATTTAGTCTGTTAATTGGGAAAGTCTGGCAATTCTTTCGATTAGATCCTCTGAGCCTGCATCTCTCTTTCCTGGGAGAAAGTGCGTGGATGTTTTTGCGGCCGGTCTGTGTGGCTATTTTCAGTGTGTCGGCCATAGGGATTTTACTGGATCGTGAAGAGGGAATATCCAGATTTTTAGAAGGCGTACTTTGGGCTTCTTATATCATTCTGTTAGCCAGTACCCTTGGGAGTTTTGCTGCTAAATCTTATCAACTTCCTCAACTATTAGAACATAGCATTCAGTGGTCTACCCCTCTTATGTATGTACTTATCAGGAGAAGGGAGGCTGATCTCGGGCATGTTTTACTGTTCTGGATCAAACTGGCCATTACTTGTACCTTTCTTGGGCATGGACTGTATGCATTAGGTATACCAGAACTGCCTGGCCATTTCGTAGGGATGACCGCCAGTATTCTGGGATTAGCCCCAAGCCATGCTACCCAATTTTTAACTGTTGCCGGTCTGTTGGATATGCTGGTTTGTGTAGGCATTTGGCTTCCGCCTACCCGAAGAATCAGCCTGTTGTATGCCGTTTTTTGGGGGACAGCTACTGCTTTGGCCAGAATAGTTGCCCATTGGGAGTGGGGAGATATGCTGGGTGTGATGGATAGATGGTTACCGGAAGTTCTCATCCGGCTACCACATGGAATGATACCCCTTTGGGTTTGGTGGGTGTATTCTCAGGAGAAAGAAAAATAAATCAGGAGAGGCGCTTTCTTCTTTACATTGATTCGCATTATTTGCATATAGTGTTTTTCCAAACCACTTAGCTTTTCTACACAGTGAACCTTAAAGTCCTTATGCTGGGGTGGGAGTATCCCCCTCAAACCACAGGAGGTCTGGGCAAGGCCAGTCTTGAAATTAGTCGTGCGCTCTCTGATCTTACAGACCTAACTGTCATAGTCCCTAATGGAGAAGAGAGTCTATTGCCCCAGGGAGAAATCATTTCTCTATCCAGAGAATCTGTGGTATCCCAGGTTCCTGAAGGGCACGAAATCTACCTCCAGATTCTCTCAAATGCCGAGCTGGCCCTGGTTAAGAGTAAGATGAATCCTTACGCAGACTTATCGGAGATTTTTCTTCCGGTTGAGTCTTCCCATTTACAGGATGTTTTTTCTGTCAAAGCACCGGAATACCTGGCAAATACAGAGACTGCTTTGGTAGGAAAAGGAGGAATTGGAGAGGACAGTAGCATAGAACTTTCAGGACAACTATTACAGCCTATAGAGGAAGAGGGACCCGCTCCTATTCTAAGCCTGGAAGACATAAGGGCCCTGTTGCCACTTAAACTGAAGGAGCTTTATGGGGAGAATATGTTACAGGATATTCTCTCTTACAGCAAGGCGGTAGCAGGACTGGTTCAGGCAAATGAATACGACATTATTCACGCCCATGACTGGATGACTTTCCTGGCAGGCCTTGAGGTAAAGGCTCAGCATGATATTCCCCTGGTTTTGCATGTACACTCCCTGGAGTATGATAGGAGTGGATTGAGAACAAAGAACTGG
>JBCBKZ010000858.1:0-2507 GCA_038520955.1 Bacteroidota bacterium
GTTGGTGCGTATGATAGCCTATTCTATCTCCTAATTCTGATAGTGTCTGTTCATCAGAGATGGCCGAAAGGGACCATACATCCGGTAAATCTATCATACGCACCAACTAGGTGCCCAGGTCTATTTCACACATCATAAAGAAGTTCCCATTTCTGCTTATAATTCTCTGGAAAAGATTCAGTCAGGCCTCAATAACAGAAATATTCTCACCTGCGTGCAATTCCAGAGAGAAAATGAACTGGCTCCTACTATATTGGAAGTAGCAGATTCAGTTCCTACGGTTTACAATAAGCTTACCTCTGAAGGAGTACAGGCTATGATGCTAGGGTCAGAGGATATGAGCGACCTAGTAGACTCCTCAGTGGTCACCCATAATAAAGGATTCACGCAAGCCTATTTCCAACAGCAAATAGGGTTTAAAGGCATACTCTTCGGAAGAGTAGACCAAGATAAAGATTTGACGGTACAGATCACCAACATGATGCAAGGTGGTCTAGATGTCATAATTCTGGAAAATCGTGAAGAAGAGGCTATGCGCATAATTTGCCAGCTCGTACGCGGAAATTTACTGTCTGAGTCCTTTCTTGAACAGAAGGTGCGAAAGGTACTCCAGGCCAAGCGTTGGGCAGGTGCTAAAGACTTTTATCTTCAAAGTAAAAAGGAGGAAGTTCAGGCTCCCTCACTGGAATTAGCTACTCGCTTCCACCGTGAGTTAACCAGATCATCTATCACTGTATTAAAGGATGATTCTCTTACCCTGCCTTTCCACCACATAGAGGACAAAAGATTTCTGGTCTTAACCATAGGAGAAAATTTACCCTCATTCACAGAGACACTTAGCTACTACGCACCTATAAAGGTAGATGAGCTACTCATAGATAAACAGAGAGGCCTAGATAAGATAAACTCTGATATATGGGAAGCTTATAACAGCCTGATCGTAGTCATAGGTAATACTAAACTGGATTCCGTTCCACATACCAGGTTTCTGGAGAAACTGAAAAAAGCCGGCCTAGAGAAGGAGATCACCATCATAAACTTTGAGCAGCCACAGAACCTGCGTCTTCTGGAGAATTTCCAAACGCTGGTTCAGGCTTATAACCACCTTCCGGTAACCCAGGAAATCATGGCTCAGATACTGTTTGGGGGTGAAGCAGCAGAAGGAAAGCTTCCCTTACAGATCAGCAACAAGCTGGTTCTGGGCCAGGGGATACATACACAGGTAAACAGACTGGCCTATACTTCTCCTGAAGTACTGGGAATAGATTCTTATGATCTTTCTCCTTTAGCAGCTATTGCAGAAGAAGCTATTAGAGAGCAGGCCATGCCTGGCTGTCAGGTATTAGTGGCCAAAGCAGGAAACATCATTTATAATGAAGCCTTTGGGTTCCATACTTATGATTCTCTGCGTCAGGTGAATACCACTGACCTGTATGACATAGCCTCCATCACTAAGATTGCAGCTACTACCCTATCAGGTATGAAGTTGTATGAGCAAAGAAAATTGAACTTACATGCACGCCTGGGGAACTACTTCAAGGATAATCACCTGCGGGTAGATACAAATGGCATCAGTGAGATTCGCTATGCGATGGATACCATCCCGCTCAAGGATTTTGAAGCGGCCAAGTATGTGAGCATAAACGCCTCTGATGACCAGATTGCCAAACTGGATACAGTTAGGTATCAGGATTCTCTTCTGATCATTTTCAGACCTTCAAATGAGCTGGTACTTTCTCAGGAGTTTAACATCTTCAATGTCAGACTGGAAGAGCTGTTTACGCATCATTCCGGTATCCCCATTGAGATGCCGCTCTATCCCTATATCCATAACAGACAGTATCCTAAGCGCAAATACAGAGACTTTTATGATTCTACCAGACACCAGACACATACGGTAGAGGTAGCAGAGAAACTGTTCATGAAAGATGCCCTGAAGGATTCTATCTGGAAGCGGTTCAAATACAGCAAGGTCCACAAGGATAAGGATTATAACTATAGTGATCTAAATATGATTCTGCTTCAGATGGCGATAGATTCTATTACCCATCAGTCTCTGGACCAGCACTTAAATGACAACTTCTATAAGCCACTAGGCTTGGCTAATCTGCAGTACAATCCTGCCAGTAGAGTAGAAGGAGAAAGACTTATCCCCACAGAGTATGATGCACACTGGCGTAAGCAGCTACTGAAAGGGCATGTTCATGATCCTGCTGCTGCCCTCATGGGAGGGGTAGCAGGAAATGCCGGTCTGTTCTCTAATGCTAATGACCTGGCCATCCTCTTCCAGATGCTACTGAATGGGGGTGAATATGGTGGAAGAAGATACCTGAACCCTGAAACAGTCTCTTACTTTACAGGAAGGAAAGAAGGACACAGAGGATTAGGATTTGATAAGCCTCCTGTAAAGGGAAGATACATCATAGCTCAGGACGCTTCTAAGGCTTCCTATGGACATACTGGTTTTACTGGAACATGTGTATGGGTAGACCCTGAAAATGAGCTTA
>JBCBKZ010000859.1:0-2497 GCA_038520955.1 Bacteroidota bacterium
TTCCAGGTATCCTCCTCTGTGGTTGAAGGTAAGATCCAGCTTTTCCGTAGTGATTTTGGTTTGTCCATCTTCTCCCTGAATCAGAGAAAAGAAATCTCCATATAAATCCTCATAAGCCTCTCTTTGGACGGAGTCTTCCTGAATGAGTGTTTGTAAGGGAACTTCTTCTTCCTCTACAGGACTTTCTTGAATGATCTCCGCAGACGGTTCCGGAGAGGTAGTTTCCTGTTCTGGTGGTTTTGGGGCAAAAAACTGGAAGTACACCAGCATTAATATGGTAATCAGTACTAAGCCCGTAAGCGCATTTCTGTCCATCTAACTCGATTCAGTTTCTTTAGCGTGTAATATCAGGTCGCAAAGGTAATAAAGAATTATGACTTAATGTTCTACCCGCAGATTCCCTCTTTGCAGATCTTAAGGTATTATTTTTGATTCTTGCCACTCTCTATTACGTGTGCAGTATTGTTTAGTTTATTTGCATGGGCAGATGTAACCAGTGATATGAAGACAGGATGTGGATTTTCTACTGTAGACCTGTATTCAGGGTGAAATTGTACGCCCAGAAAGAAAGGATGATCCGGTAATTCCACAATTTCTATCAATTCTGTCTCAGGATTAACCCCACTCATAACCATGCCGTGGGACTCATATAATTCCTTCACCTCATTGTTGAATTCATATCTGTGTCTGTGTCTCTCACTGATTTTTTCTTTTCCATACACCTTATGTGCGAGAGTACCTTTTTGGATTTCACAGTTGTACGCGCCTAAACGCATAGTGCCACCTAGCTGCTTCACTTTTTTCTGTTCTTCCATCATGGAAATAGCAGGAAAAGCAGTCTCCTCATCAAACTCGGTACTATTGGCTTCTGCTTTCCCAATGACGTTTTTCCCATACTCTATCACTGCTACCTGCATGCCCAGGCAGATCCCCAGAAAAGGAACCTTCAACTCTCTGGCGTAGTTCACAGCCACTATTTTTCCTTCTACTCCTCTCAGTCCAAAGCCGGGGGCTACAAGAACCCCATCCAAATGCCCCAGAAGTCTGTCTACATTCTCCTTGGTTACATCTTCAGAGTGAATCCATTCTATCTTTACATCCAGTTCGCACTCTGATCCCGCAATTTTTAAAGACTCAGAAATAGATAGGTAGGCATCATGTAGTTCTACATATTTTCCTACTAACCCTATTCTTACTTCATCTACCGGATTCTTGAGCTTGGTAAGAAAGTTTTTCCAGATTTTGAAGTCTGGCTCCTTGCCTTGTGCAAGCCCCAGTTTCCTAAGTACTACCTCATCCAGGTTCTCCTTTTTAAGTAAGAAAGGCACATCATAGATGGAAGGGGCATTAATATTCTCTATAACAGAATCAAGATTGACATTACAGAATCTGGCCACTTTCTCCCTTACCTCAGTTGGGATTTTCATCTCAGAACGACAAACCAATATGTCAGGCTGAACCCCGGATTCCAATAACAGCTTTACAGAGTGTTGGGTGGGCTTTGTCTTTAATTCTCCTACAGCTTTCAGATAAGGCACCAACGTAAGGTGAATAACCAGACAGTTCTCCGGACCATAATCATAGCGGAACTGTCTAAGTGCTTCCACATAAGGGAGGGACTCTATATCACCTACGGTTCCTCCTATTTCCGTAATGATGATATCATGTGTGATATGCTCATTAAGTAGCTTAAATCTCCTTTTAATTTCATCCGTAATATGCGGAATTACCTGAACCGTTTTCCCCCCATATTCTCCCATTCTTTCCCGCCTGATCACTGTCTCATAGATTCTTCCTGTTGTGACATTATTTGCCTGGGAGGTATTTATGTTAAGAAATCGCTCATAATGACCTAAATCCAGATCCGTTTCTGCTCCATCTTCCGTTACAAAGCACTCCCCATGCTCATAGGGGTTTAGAGTACCTGGATCTATGTTTATGTATGGATCAAATTTTTGGATGGTAGCTGTATACCCTCTGAGTTGAAGAAGTTTGGCAAGGGAAGAGGCTAAGATCCCTTTTCCCAAAGAGGACGTAACTCCTCCAGTAACAAATATGTATTTGGTGATTGTCGGCATGGGTGTTCCAGAATTAAGCTACAAAGGTATAATCCAAACGCAATAAATAATAACCTCAAAGCAGGATAATTATTATACTTCACTTCCAATCAGGCAAATTTAAATACTGAATTTCGAAAAATGTCCTTGTAATAATTTATGATTTTGGGATTTTGTGAAAAATGGCCACATGTATACTTTTATCCCAGCTTTGTAATTCTAACATGTAGTCTTGTTGCCAATGGGTCTAATTAGCAAGTTAGTTGTTCTCGCCTCCCTTTTGTATAGTAACTCATTCTCATCTCTTTACGCACAAAATGTGTTATTCATCCCCTTCGGACAGTCCGAGAAGGAAGTAAGAGCCTTTGTAGATGATAATGTGATTTTGTCTGAACTCGCCATAGATCAGAAAGAGAAAAGGATCAAAATCACAGACTCAT
>JBCBKZ010000085.1:0-12341 GCA_038520955.1 Bacteroidota bacterium
AAAAGTAAGATTATTTTTCGGCTGTGTGCGGGAACAATCTTTTCTATATTTGCATATGCGCATCACCCTTTTCTGTCTCTTAAACCTACTATACCTGGGACTTTCCGCCCAGCTTTTCCCTGAACTTGGTGCCCAACGTGCTGGGATATCAGCATTGACCTTTCTGAAAATAGAGGTTAGCCCCAGATCGGCAGCTTTGGGAAGTGCCAATATCTGCCTGACGGGAGATGCCTATTCTACCTACACCAGCCCGGCTACGGCCGCAGAAGTGGAAACATTCTCCGTAGCGGCTTCCAATACTTTCTGGGTAGCCGATATGAACTACTCTTTCCTGTCTGCCATCATGCCTAGTAGAATTGGGAACTTTGGGGTTTCACTCAGTGCGCTAAACTCAGGCCCCATGGATGTGCGTACCACTTTCCAACCCTTTGGGACGGGTGAGAAGTTTTATGCCAACTACTATACAGCTGCCTTTACCTATTCTCAACAGCTTACAGAACAGTTCAGCTATGGCCTAACTGCCAAATATGTGCACGAACAACTGGCAGAGTTTAGTTCAGGTACAGCCATGTTTGACCTGGCTTTTCTGTATCAGACTGATATCAAAGAATTACGTTTTGCGGTGATGGTACAGAACTTTGGACTTAACTCCAGTTTATCGGGAGACATAGATAATCCCAGTGGATTCAATGACCTGGGCTTTACCCTGGACGACTATCCTGCCCCTACCCTATTTAAGCTTGGCGTATCTTTTGTACCGTACAGATCAGAAGAGAAAAACCAGTCATTGACGGCTATGCTGCAGCTAAATCACCCTAATGATAATGCAGAAAACTTGAGAATGGGGCTGGAGTATAACTATCGTGATTTACTTTTTCTCCGTGCAGGATATAAAATCAACGTTCAGGACCAACCTAATCCTACCGCAGGTCTTGGGGTAAGAATGCGGATAGGAAAACATCCCTTGGTGATGGACTATGGGTTTGACCCTATGCAGTTTGTGGGGGTTATTCACCGGGTAGGTTTGAGCTTTAGTGTAAACAAGTCTTAAGTATGGCCAGTAATCTGATGCATATATTCCGCCCTGAGAAGAGGGAGGTGTGGGAAATTCTTAGCCGACAATTAGGAGGGAGATTGCTTCTATCAACTGGTATCAAAGATAAAGATGCGGTGGTAGCTTCTTATAAAAACTGGACCATAGTCCTGGACAGTTATTCCAAACCTAAGCGTGCCACTCGTACCCGGATCAGGGTTAACTATGTGAACCGCGATAGCTTCTATTTCAGAATTTTCAGAAGGAGCCTGGCCAGTTCTATCAAAAAGGTAGCAGGCATGCAGGATGTCATCATTGGCTATCCGGCATTTGATGATGACTTCATCATTCAGGGAAATGATGAGAGAAAACTGAGGAGCCTTTTTACGCCCGATAGAATTAGAGAACTCATATCCTGGCAACCTGAGATTAGCCTGGAAAATATAGTAGATGATAGTTGGGTAACCGCCCCCTTTAGAGAAGGAACCAGCATGCTCATGTTTGAGGTAAAAGGCCTCATAACAGACCTGGATAGACTTAAAGATCTCTACAACTTATTCGCAGAAATACTCAACCAGCTTTGCCACATCGGCTCAGCTTATGAAGATGACCCTAGTTTACGATAACCCTATGCCTAGAAGTAGTTTCTTTTTTCTCTCCATTTTACTCATTCTCTCAGGATGTAATGGCTTCTTTGGGGAAGAAACCTCCACAGAATTTTTGGACGTGCCTACAGGTAATAACAGGGAGGTGGCTTATGTGCCCATACAGCCTGTGATAGGAGGATTAGTAGAACCTACAGACATCATTGCTGGCTGGGATGCCCTCATATACGTAGCAGATGCAGGTACAGAAGAAATTATCTCCTATGACCAGGCAGGAAATGAACTGAGCAGATTTAGGGTACCAGGCTTAACCGCCATTACGCAGGATAGAAAGTTGGATATTTTGGCGTTAGGGAGAATAGATACTACCATCAATAATGCCTCCCTCAACCTACCTACCATTTACAGAATAGATCTGAATAAAACCGGAGAATATGGCTTGGCTCAGGCCAGTATCACACAAAAAGTCATTCATCCTTTCTACTTCAAATCAGGAACGCCTACGAGCAGAGATGAGCAGGTATCCTTCACTGGAATCAGTATCCTGGCTGATAACCAGTATTATGTAGCAAGAAATGGCAATTCTAATTCTCCTAATCAGTTTGGTGGACCGGATGATGCCATTTTGAGATTTAGGGCTGATGATAGTTTCATTTCTCCTATCTCCATCCAAAGCTCAGGTGGGTCCATTAGCAATGCCTTTTTCCGTAAGCCTCAAGGGATCAGCACGAAGATCATGCCTCCTCAGGTACCTCAAATTAATCCACAGGAAGATTTTCTAGCCACTTCCATAGATGAGAATAACTTGTTGAAAGTACAGGTGATCAGACGTGGGGTGGAAGGCATAAACTTCATTGTAGACGGACTAGCAGAACCAGATACAAGTAGAGCAGAAGGGTTTCTTTACGAACCAGGCAGATTCAGTAGGCCTGTGGACGTTACCGTAGCAGGTGATGGTCTTGGATACATACTCGTAGTAGATGCAGAAACTGACTCCTTGTATCATTTCAGTGGAAGGGGATTTGAAGGAGTTCCTCCTCCATCAGGTTCTGTCAGCAACAAAAGTATTGTGGTGTCATTCGGAGGCACGGGAGAAGGTCTCACCCAATTCCGTAATCCTGGAGGCGTGGCTTACCTCGATAGAATCCTTTACGTAGCAGATACCGGTAATGGCCGAATCCTCCGCTTTAGACTTACCACTGACTTTGACTAGCGACGGTTGCGCGATTTCTTGATACGCATGTACTCGCTTCCTTGAGGGGCTTCTTCCGTTTTCATACTTAAGCCTATTCGCTTCCTGGGAATGTCAATGGAGACTACCCTTACCTGAACTTTCTGGTGTACCTTCACCACCTCAGAAGGATGCTTCACAAAACGATTAGCTAACTGGCTGAGGTGTACGAGGCCGTCCTGGTGTACGCCTATGTCCACGAAAGCGCCAAAGTCTACTATATTGGTTACGATTCCCGGCAGTACCATGCATTCGCGTAAGTCTGACATTTCCATGATGCCATCCGCAAAGGAGAATACTTCAAACTGCTCCCTTGGATCTCTACCGGGCTTATCAAGTTCCTCCATGATGTCCTTCAAGGTGGGCATTCCCACTTTATCAGACACATAATTCTTAAGCTGTATTCTCTTTCTGGCTTGTGGCTGACTCATGAGTTGGTCCACGGTAAGATTCAGGTCCTTGGCCATGGTCTTCACCACCTCATAGCTTTCCGGGTGCACTGCGCTTCCGTCCAGGGGATTCTTCCCATCTCGGATTCTTAAGAAACCTGCTGCCTGCTGATAGGCTTTATCTCCTAGTCTAGGTACTTTCTTTAACTGAGAACGGGAGGAGAATGGCCCATTCTCACTTCGGTAGTTCACTATGTTCTGCGCGAGAGCTGGTCCCAGGCCTGATACATAGGTTAAGAGTTGCTTACTGGCAGTATTCACTTCCACCCCTACATTATTCACACAACTAACCACCGTATCATCCAGGCTTTTCTTCAGGGCATTCTGATCCACATCATGCTGATACTGCCCTACCCCAATGGACTTAGGGTCTAGCTTTACTAATTCTGCCAATGGGTCCATCAATCTTCTCCCGATGGATACGGCTCCTCTCACCGTTACATCATGATCAGGAAATTCTTCTCTGGCAATAGCTGAAGCGGAGTAAACAGAAGCTCCACTTTCACTCACCATGATCACCTGAATACCAGGGATTCTCATTCCCTTCACAAAAGTCTCTGATTCTCTGGAGGCGGTTCCGTTTCCTATAGCCACAAACTTTATCTTATGTTTCTCAAGTAAATGAGCTATGGTTTTCTCGGACTGGAGACTTTGTTTCTGAGGAGGGTGTGGGTAAATCGTGGTATTCTCCAGTAAAGTTCCCTGCTCATCCAGGCATACTACTTTACATCCTGTTCTGAATCCAGGGTCTAGTGCCAGTACTCTCTGCTGGCCAAGAGGCGCACCTAACAATAGCTGACGTAGGTTATCTGCAAACACCTGAATGGCTTCCTCATCTGCCTTATCTTTAGAATTCAATCGAGCTTCCGTTTCCATAGAAGGCCCCATCAAGCGCTTGTAGCAGTCTTCTAAGGCTATATCTACCTGCTCTGTACTAGGGCTATTTCCCTTGAGAAATTGTCTTTGGAGTGCGTAGATGGCATCTCCTTCTTCAGGCTTAATTCCTAATGATAAGACCAGTTCTTTCTCTCCCCTTCTGAGGGCCAGCAGCCTGTGTGATGGGATTTTATGAATGGCTTCTGAGAACTCAAAGTAGTCTTTATACTTAGCGCCTTCCGCTTCTTTGGACTTGATCACTTTACTGGTGATAATGGCTTGTTTAGCGTATAGCTTCCTCATTCTATTTCTGGCCTCCGCATCTTCATTCATCCACTCAGCCATAATATCTCTGGCTCCTTTTAACGCTTCTTCCTGATCATTTACTTCCTTCTCTGCATTAATATAGCTAGCTGCTTCCAGCTCAGGATCTATTTGTGGCTTTTGCTCAAAAATGAGTTTTGCAAGGGGTTCTAATCCTTTCTCCTTGGCGATGGTAGCTTTTGTACGTCTTTTAGGTCTGTAAGGCAGGTAAATATCTTCCAGCCGAGAGAGGTTATCCGCGTCTACTATGGCTGCCTTTAGTTCATCTGTTAATAGTTCTCTTTCTTCAAGGCTTTTCAGGATGGCTTCCCTTCTTTTATCCAGTTGGGCCAGCTGTTCTGATCTGTCTCTGATAGCCGTAATCTGAACCTCATCCAGACTACCTGTTACTTCTTTCCTATACCTGGAAATAAATGGTACGGTCGCACCTTCAGTCAATAAGTTGATAGTAGCTTCTACTTGTCTGGGGGACACGTTTAGCTCCTTAGCGATAATATTTGCGTATGGGTTAGCCATTGCCTGTTACATTTTGGTGTGCAAATATAGAATAGCTTAGGGATTTTCAGCTAGTGTAGTTCCTCAAAAAGTGTTTCTGGTCAGACTGGACACTTGTCTAGATCATATTGCAGCTTAAAAATAGTCAGGTAGCAACAAAGTACGATTTAGATAAGATTTTACGTTCTTATATAAATTGGTCTATACTTTGCTCAACCTGTTAACATCTAACCCTATGAGACAATTAGTCTTTGTGATTGCATTAAGTTGCTCTAGCAGCTTATGCATGGGTCAGGAAACATTCTACTCAACCAACTTCGGAGGGGATCACCAATGGACAAATGCCGCAAATTGGGCCTTCGATCCTGCAGGAACCATCCCTGCTACTTCACCTCCCTCCAGTACAGATAATGTCGTCATTCGAGACTCTATTTACCACAATGCGGGTGTAGGCTATACCCACTTTGGTGATATTCTCGTTGAATCAGACGCGGTATATGAAGTATTTACCGGGAATGGAGTAAGTCAGCCTTATATCTATGCCGGCGGCCTTTTTGATGTCATAGGGAGTCTAAGGACCAGTAGTGACTTTGAGCATCAGACACCCGGCTCTCAAGGGTCAGGTATACTCAGGTTTAAAGATCCCGCCCGTTTTACCATTGGAGATGACCTTATTCTAAATGGACAGGCGAGGTTAGTCCTGGACAACGACTCCTGCGGAGACGGATTTACCTTTGATGATTTATATGTAAGAGGTTCTGCTCCCAGGGTTTGTGGAGAAGGCCGTCTTATAATTCCACACCAAGTTCGAGTCTGGGATGATGGCGGGAATGAACTTACCACAGAGGTGCCTAATGGTACCCCTCCCCCGGATCTCACGGATCCTGCCGTTACCCAACTTAAGATTCAGCTTTGTGAAGGATTTAAATTCTTCAATGACCAGAAAACCTGTCAGACTGACACCAATGAGATTGTAGAAGGTGAAGGGGATGATGCTTTACCTATTGAGCTTTCTTCCTTTGATATAAAATTTGATGCAGGAACCGTATTCCTTTCCTGGGTTACGGCTACTGAAACTCAGAATGACTTTTTCACTGTAGAGAGATCTATTGACGGAAAGACCTTTGAAGAAAAAGGCCGCATCACAGGTGCAGGTAATAGCACCACATCCATCAGCTACCTCTATCCGGACAATCAGCCTCCTAACGGCTTAATATACTACAGACTGAGACAAACAGACTTTGATGGGACTTCTACTCTTTCCAGGATGGCTTCCGTATGGGTACGAAACCAGCAAAGCCAACCAGTGCTTTACCCTAACCCTAATTCAGGTACAGCCCAGCTTACCCTCCCTTACACTACCAGTAGATCCCCTTCAGTCCGGTGGGAAATCTATAACCTTCAAAACCAGAAAATGGCTGGGGATACGCCTAGTCAGGATCTTATTCAAAAGGGTGTATTACCCATAGAACTTGTGGCACCTTCTGGAATTTACATGCTGGTACTGTTTTTTGAAGGCAGAAGATACATCTCCAGGATGGTCCTACAGTAGCATTCTACCAATTACCCTCTTTTCTTGGTACACTACCCTTTATATGAAGGAAATTAAATAAGCTATTCCTCAAAGTAGTTCAATTATTCTTATATTCATGCAAAGAATAATTTAATGGTTGCTGACTAACTCAGCAGGGGGTATTGTCCTAGTTGTCTCGATTCTTTTAACCGCGCATGTATGATGAAGAACATCTACCTATTTTTAATATGTTTTCTCCTATCCTCAACAGCCTTTTCACAGTCTACATATTTCTCTATTCAGAATGGAGAATGGGATGAACCCACCACTTGGGATATTCTTTCAAATGGCCAACTAATCCCCGCAGCTACAACTCCTAACTCAGATGATTCTGTAGTCATCAGACATGAGGTTACCCATAATATTGGTGCTAATCAGGGATATATTCATACAGGTAACATACGGATCGAAAGGGAACCGTCTCAAATAGGTATCTATAATGTCATTACCAGCAATGCTTCTTCTGACCCATATACTTTTGGAGGAGAGCTAATGGAAGTATTTGGTATACTTACCAGTAGTAGTGATTTCAACCACCAACTAGATCAGGACTCCACAGCAGCAGTACCTAACAATGGGGTTATCATCTTTTATGAGGAAGCCATAGTAAACATAGGGGATGACTTAATCATTAGAGGAAGAGCCAGAACAGAGTTTCGTAATCTGGCATGTGGAGATGGAGTAACTTTTGACGACTTGTACGTCAGAGGTAGAGGGAAGGGCACTTTTCTTTGTGGAAGTGGAAGATTTAGAATTCCTCACCAAATCAGGGTTTGGAATACCAGTTTCCCTTTTAATGAACTTACAAGTCCAGCTGATAATAGTGATACGGCCCCTGGCGTAGAACCGGGTTCACAGGCTGAGGTAGTTCTTAAATCCCAAATGTGTGAAGGCTTTGCCTTTTTTGGGGCTAATAATGGAAACTGTGATACTTGTACTGACCCGGATAATTGTTGTGATGTAGCGGATGTATGCTGTAAAGATGCCAATTGTCAGCCTCCTGTAAGCTTGCCGGTAGAGCTTTCTCATTTTGGCGCAGAGATTATTAATGATGCCGTCAAATTATCCTGGATTACAGCTTCTGAAGTTCAGAATGACTACTTCCAGTTAGAAAAAGCTGATGATACGGGAGAATTTGCGCCTCTCGCTAATTTAAAAGGAAATGGGACTACCACAACGTCTTCCTTCTATGAGTTTATAGACTTAGCACCTTCTACTGGCCGTAATCTGTATCGCTTGAAGCAGGTGGATTTTGATGGAGCCTTTTCTTTCTCTCGAATCATCACTGCCTCCTTCCAAGTGAGTAAACCAGAGATTAGTGTCTTTCCACATCCCGTTCTGGATCAGTCTCAGATAGATGTTTTGGGCTTCCTTAGAGGAGAAGCTGTGTTCATCATGGTAGAGAACCTTTTAGGACAAACTATCATCAGCGAACAAATCACTGTTGGGGCAAATGGTGCTGCCAGTCTGAGCCTAAGTAATGAGATAGGGGCAGGAACTTATTTGATCAGGGCTAGTAGCCAGGCAATAAGACTACATAAAAAGGTAGTAATCCAGTAGATTTTTAAATCCCTGATTACCATCTCTTTGAGGAGGAATTAGCAGAAAATACCTAAATCTCCCGAACGTATATTAAGACAATTGAACTATTATTCAATTATTTATTCCGTTTACTCGTTATTCTTGCTATTTCATACTTCATAAAATACCTTACATGGAATAACAAGCAATCAAGCATTCCAATTCCATATCTTTATGCGGAGAATAATCTAGTGCATCTTTGCTAAATAGATTAAGCTAGGATACTAGGTTCATTCATATTTCAACCGCATACATATGAGTAAGAGCCTTTACCTACTAACTTTTTTTTGTTTTTTGTTATCTGGTACAATAGCTCAAAACACCTATTATTCTATTCAGAATGGGGAATGGGATGAACCCTCAAGCTGGGAGATGCTTTCAGACAGGGTCCTTATTCCAGCTGCAACCAGCCCAAATCAGGATGACACCGTCATCATCAGACACAGCATCACACATAACATAGGAGCTAACAAAGGATACACCCACACCGGTAATATCAGAATAGATAGAAGCCCCGGTCAAATAGGAGTATATAACATCATTACCAGTAATGCCTCCTCAGATCCATATACCTTTAATGGAGAACTCATGGAGGTTTATGGAGAATTGATCAGTAGCAGTGATTTCAATCATATGCTGGACCAGGACTCCACTGCAAGCAACCCCAATAATGGGATCATCATTTTCTTTGATGAGGCTGTAGTGAGTATTGGAGATGACCTGATTCTAAGAGGACGATCCAGAACTGAATTTAGGAACCTCTCTTGTGGAGGAGGGATTACCTTTGATGATCTTTATGTCAGAGGGAGAGGTGATGGGGTATTCATATGTGGGAGCGGGAGGTTCAAAGTTCCCCATCAGATCAGAGTTTGGAACCCCAATCCACCATTTAATGAGTTAACTACACGGGCTAATAATAATGTCATCCCGCCCGGAATAGAGGCTGGTTCAGCTGCAGAGACAGCCTTGAAGTCCCAGATGTGCCAGAATTTTGCCTTTTTCGGCGCTACCAATGAGAGCTGTGAAAGCTGTACTTCTCCCGAAAACTGTTGTGAAGTGGCAGATATCTGTTGTCTGGATGGTAACTGTAAACCGCCCGTCAGCTTACCTGTGGAATTAACTTATTTCGGAGCTGAGATCATCAAGGATGCCGTCAGTCTTTCCTGGATTACAGCTTCTGAAATTCAGAATGATCACTTCCTCCTGGAAAAGGCAGATGAAAACGGCGATTTTCAACCCTTGGTCCGTCTGGAAGGAAACGGAACTACCACCAGCTCTTCCGAGTATTCTTTTGTTGACAGATCTCCTACTGTAGGAAGAAATCTGTATAGGTTAAAACAGATAGATATGGATGGGGCATTCTCTTTCTCTCATGTTATCTCTGCCTCATATCTCATAAATACCCCTAAGATCACCGTATTTCCCCATCCCGTACTCGATCAGTCCAGAATGGAGGTGGTAGGATTTCCCAGAGGTCAGTTAGTTCAGATTCAAGTGGAAAACCTGTTAGGCCAAACTATTCTAGTAGAAATAGTGGAGGTAGATGGGAGTGGAGCTGCCAGCCTAATAATCACCAACAAATTGGGGGCAGGAACTTATCTACTGAAAGCCCGCAGTGAGGCTGTCCATCTAAGCAGAAAAGTCCTAGTTTATTAATGAGGCTAAAGGAATGTAGACGTTTTCTTTATCCGAAATTTACTACTACTTTTATGGCCGTTGTGATTGCAGGTTGGCTGCTATCAAAATGGCCATTCTATTTATTATGAATCAAGCTACCATCTCTTTCATATTTATCCTCCTCATTTTTCTTCCTCTTATTGGAGTACCCTTCGTAATGGGCCTTCAAAAGGAAAGTGGAAAGTATATTTCCCTGGGAGTTGCATTGATTTCTCTTGTCCTTTCTATTCTCCTGTATGCAAATTATGATAGTGCCATTTCTCAGGAAACGGGCTATGCATTTTTGCAGAGTATCGATTGGATTCAGACTTCAGAGTTTAACATTAAGTTTAGAATAGGCCTGGATGGTATCTCCGTTTATCTGTTCCTTCTTTCAGTGGTCATGTTCCCCATTCTGGTTTTATATTCCTGGAATAAGGTAGAACAGCAGGAAAAGACCTTTTATAGCATGCTGCTGATGGTGCAAACCGGAATCCTGGGATTCTTTGTATCACTGGACCTGTTACTTTTTTATGTATTCTTCGAGCTGGTATTGATCCCCTCTTATTTCTTCATCGGGGTTTGGGGAGGAGACAAAAAGGAGGAAGGCGCTTTGAGATTCTTCCTTTATACACTGGCTGGTTCATTACTGATGTTGGTAGCCATCATGTATATGGGCATTGAGGCAGGTAACGGCGTGTTTGTTACAGACTACTTTCAAATTATGAATACTGATTTCGGCCCATCGGCTGAAATCTGGCTATTTCTGGCTTTCATGGTAGCCTTCTCTATCAAGGTTCCATTATTTCCCCTACACACCTGGCAACCTATTACCTACTCGCAGGCGCCTATCACGGCTACCATCATCCTATCAGCCATCCTTTCTAAAATGGGTACCTACGGTATTCTCCGTTTTGCTGTGGGGATGTTTCCTGAAACGGCTGTATCACTAGCCTCCATAGTGAGTATTTTAGCCCTGATAAGCATCATCTATGGAGCTATTATGGCCATAGTGCAAACTGATTTAAGAAAGTTAATCGCTTACTCTTCCATTTCTCACCTGGGCTTCATTGTATTGGGTATATTTTCCTTCTCCAAGTTGGCCCTAAGTGGAGCAGTTCTTCATATGGTAGGACATGGTCTCAGCACAGCTGCCATGTTCATGCTGGCAGGAATCCTTTATGATAGATACGGAACCTACGAAATAGAAAAATTCTCCGGCGTAGCGAAAGCTCTTCCCAGAATGGCTGTCATTTTCCTGATTACGCTACTCGCTTCCGTCGGCCTTCCCGGCCTAAGTGGATTCATTGGAGAATTCATGATCTTGGTAGGATCCTATGATTCTACTGTCATTGCAGGCAATTTCTCAGTGATTGCAGCATTCTCCGTCATACTGGCGGCTGTATATCTACTAAATATGTTCCGCAAAATCATGTTTGGAGCCAGCAGGGAAGGTGTAAGCGCGAAAGACCTAAGTCAAGCTGAAACCTGGGTGCTTATTCCTCTGGTAATCGGAATGTTCTGGATAGGATTAAACGCCACTTCCTACCTGGAAAGAATCAATCCTGATACGGATACTTTCCTGGAAAGTGTAGAAGAGAAGATGGGTCAAATAGAAGGTCAAAAGGCATCCTATCTAAGCGAAGTAGATAGATAATCTCTTACAGCTGGTTCCCTTTGATCAGAAACAGGAAGTTCGACTTCAGGAATTCTCCTCTTTCCCACATAGGTCTGCTATCATCTCTGAGCCTATTAAACATGTGGGCTCCTTCCATCATCACAAATAGCATATCCAGGGCTTTCTCTGGATCTTCTATCTTGATAACGTTATGGGCTAAGGCATGCTTTAGCTCGCTAAGCATCGCTTCTCTAAGCTCATTATAAACCTTCTTAAATCTGTGAGAGATGTCCTGGTTCCTTAAACTCAGGGCAAAGCTGTCAAAGAAGACACTGTCATCAATTACTCCATTCCAGTCAGTACCAAAAGTGTAGTTAAGTAATTGATCAAAGCGTTCTGCAGGATCATCAATATTTTGGAGGCTAGGGAATATGCCCGTTCTGTAGGTAGAAAGGATAGATTCCACCAGTTCTATCACCATATCCTCTTTAGTAGAGAAATAGTGTATCAAAAGGCTGGGGTTCACATCCATGCTCTTGGCTATCTTGGCGATGGAAGCTCCCTCAAAGCCTTCCTGAGTCAATACCTCATAAAAGTGCGAGAGTATTTCTTTTTTACGTACGTCTGCTTTACTCTTTCTACCCATGCTGGCAAATTGGCTAAAGAAACTTCTTTTAATTGACAAAAAGACCAATGCCGGCAATATTTCTATCCGGGTAACTAGGCTTGTCGTTTGAAGAAGTATATAAAACTGGCTGTTTTCAAGGAAATATAATCACCTGTAAGATCCCAGTCAAGAAAAGTTCGATTTTGGCCTTACAGGAAAAGATTATTTATCCATAAATATGGAAAATTCAATCTTTACAAGTCCTGTTTATTATAAACTACATTTTTTCAATC
>JBCBKZ010000860.1:0-2489 GCA_038520955.1 Bacteroidota bacterium
TTTGGCGCCAAGAAGATTCCTGAATTAGCCAGAGGCTTGGGAAAAGGTATTAGAGAATTTAAAGATGCTTCTAAGGAAATTAAGAGTGAGATAGAGAGAGAAGCAAACGAGATCAAGAAGATTGATGAGTAAAGCAGGTGAGCTGGGGTTGGTAGGAAGATTTCGAACATTAGGGGAAATACAAACAGCCATTTCTGAAGGAAATGAAAGTTGTACTTCCTTAGTCTCCTACTACCTCCAACGTATCCGTCAATATTCGGACTTAAATGCTTTTTTGGAGACTTTTGAGGAAGAGTCACTCCAAAGAGCTGAAATAATAGACCAAAAGATTAAAGAGGGCAAGGCCGGCAAACTAGCAGGCCTTGTCCTTGGTATTAAAGACATCCTCTGCTACAGAGGACATAAACTTACCGCCTCTTCCAAAATCCTTTCGGGCTTCGATTCTCTCATCACAGCTACTGTCATCCAGAAACTGGAGGCTGAAGATGCCATTGTCATAGGGAGACAGAACTGTGATGAATTTGCCATGGGATCCTCCAATGAGAATTCCGCTTATGGTCCGGTCAAGAATCCCGTAGATACCACCAAGGTAACTGGAGGGTCTTCCGGAGGATCTGCAGCAGCAGTAGCGGCCGACCTATGTCATGTTTCACTGGGATCTGATACAGGTGGATCTGTAAGACAGCCGGCTGGATTTTGTGGGGTATATGGCATTAAACCTACTTATGGACGGGTTTCCCGTTATGGCTTAATCGCCTATGCATCCTCCTTTGATCAGATTGGGCCACTTACCCATTCATTGGAAGATTCTGCCAGAATCATGGAGGTGATGGCGGGTCACGATCCTCAGGATAATATTTCCTCTAGTAAACCAGTAGATGCATACAGTCAGTTTAACACTGGCACTAAGTCTTCTTACAGCTTCGGACTCATCAGGGAAATTATGGAGAGCCCTGGACTTGATGAGGAAATCCGTCAATTGATTCTCAGGAAAGCCGAAAGTCTGGAAGCAGCTGGACATACCATTAAGTGGGTAGACTTCCCCTTGATGCCTTATGTGGTTCCCTGCTACTACATTCTCACCACAGCAGAGGCGTCTTCTAACTTGTCCCGTTACGATGGAATCAGATACGGACATAGAAGCCCTAGTAAAGCAGATTTGATAGAGCTCTATAAACAAAGCAGGACTGAAGGCTTTGGAGATGAGGTGAAAAGGAGAATCATGCTGGGAACCTTTGTATTGTCAGCAGGCTACTATGATGCCTACTATACCAAGGCGATGAAAGTAAGAAGGTTGATCAAAAATCAAACCCTCTCCATCCTACAAGAGGTGGATGGGATACTGACACCTACCGCTCCTACTACAGCCTTTTCACTGGGAGAGAAAACCACGGATCCCATAGAGATGTATCTCACAGATATATTTACTGTACACGCTAATCTCGCGGGTCTCCCAGCTATCTCTATTCCTGCAGCCAAACACTCTAATGGCCTCCCTATGGGACTTCAAATTCTGGGAAAAGCTTTTGAGGAAAAAGAACTTTATCATTTAGCCCACTTGCTGGACACCGCCTGATACAACCATTTCTCTGATTAGTCTTACATTGCAGTATGTTTAGGTACTTCTTCCTGCCACTTATTCTGATTCTTCCAGCCTTGGTTCAAGCACAGGCCCCAGCTTCTTCCTCCAGATTGGAGATTCTCTATGCTGAGAGACTTAGCTTTACCGAGAAGTCTGAAGTACCCGTCCAAAAACTAATAGGAGATGTCCGCATCAAGCAGGACTCTACCTTCTTCTACTGCGATAGTGCCTACAGCTATGTAGACACCAGTTTGCTGGAAGCTTTCGGGAATGTGAGAATTGTGATGCAGGATGGTGTTACCCTCAATGGAGACAAGCTCTATTATGATGGAACCACCCGAATTGCAGAAGTTTTTGACAATATCGTCCTGGATGACGGAGAGGTAAAGCTGTATACAGATAAGCTCGTTTACTACAGAAATGAATCCTATGGAGTATATCAGGAAGGCGGAATACTTGAGAATGCGGATAACACCTTAACCTCTGAAACAGGCTACTATTATTCCCAAAGGGATATGGCCTATTTCAATAACCAGGTTAGCCTGGTCAATCCTGATTATACGCTCACTACAGATACACTTGGTTATAATACCTCTACCAAAGTAGCTGTTTTTCTTTCTCCTACAGAAATTACGAATGAGGATGGCACGCTCTTGACAGAGAAGGGAAATTATGCCACTGAAGAAAAAAACATAGAGCTATTCTCCAGATCTACAGTTTTAGATTCCAGTTATACCCTCACAGCAGATACCCTTTACTATAATGACAGCACACGATTAGGACATGCCTATGGATCTGTTCTCATAGAAGAAAAGGATAGTAGCCTACAGATCTGGGGAGACAAAGGCTTTTTTAATAGAGCTACGGATGAGACCATCATTACTGAACGCGCAATAGCCGTTCAATT
>JBCBKZ010000861.1:0-2458 GCA_038520955.1 Bacteroidota bacterium
AATGACAGCCTTACTAGACTTCTTCCATAAACACATCCCAAATTTTCTGGCGCATGGCGGGTACTACTTCAGCTTCAAACCAGGCGTTTTTTCTCCGCCACATGATGTTTCTGGGAGAGGGATGAGGCATAGCCAGTACTCTCTCAGGTAAATACTCCCGCCAATGTCTGACTGTTTCTGTCATGGTTTTCTTGCGCTTCTTACCCAAGTAGTGCTTTTGGGCATATGCACCTACAGCCAGGATCAGCTTTACCTTCTTCAGATGACCATGTACCCTATCCTGCCAAAGTTCTGCACATTCAGGTCTTGGAGGTAGATCCCCTCTTTCTCCTTTACCAGGGTAGCAAAATCCCATAGGGAGGATACCTACCTTAGTTTCATCATAAAAGAAATCCGGTTCCATTTGAAGCCACTCTCTCAGTCGCACACCAGAAGGGTCATTCCAGGGGATACTGGTCTTATGGACCTTAGTACCTGGCGCCTGCCCTACTATGAGTATGCGGGATTCCTCATGGACTTTGAGAATAGGGTTAGGTCCTAGTGGTAGATGTTCTTCACAGTATCTACACGCCCGAACTTCCTTTAGAAGCTCAGCTAGCGTCTCCACTTTGGCCATTATCAGTAGTGGTCAAACCCAGTTCTTGTGCCAGTTCCTTCTCTCTCTTCTTATTGGTTATGGCACTGATACGAATACTGATTTCATACAAGAAAAACAGAGGAATGAAGATCAGTATCATGGTCAATGCATCCGGAGGCGTGATCACGGCTGATAACAGCATAAGAACCACAATAGAATGCCTACGGTAGGTCCGCATAAGCTTAGGCGTGAGTATGCCCATCTTGGATAGATAGTAGACGATAATGGGGAGTTCAAACAATACCCCTCCAGCCAGAACAATCTGTGAAACCATGGAAATGACAGATCCCATTCTCCACTGGTTCTGAATCTGGTCAGAAATATTATAATTAGAGAGAAACTGAGCGGAGAATGGGGCTACTATGTAGTAGGCAAATCCAACTCCGATAAAAAATAGTAAACTGGTAATGAAAACCGTTCCTCTCAGGCTTTTCTGTTCATGGGCATGAAGGCCGGGCTTTATAAAGCGCCACATCTCCCATATGAAATAGGGGAAGGACAAAATGAACCCACATATAAGAGAAACGCTTATAGATTTCAGGAACTGCTCATAAGGGGCAATCACGATGAAGTCCACGGGCATCTCCTCAAAACAGAGGGATTCTTGTAGGTTACAGAGAAACCTGTGGAGGGGGAAATCAGATTCAAAAGGTTTCAGAAAAACCTGATCTACTACGGTCTTAATATTCAGGAATACTCCTATTCCCAATACTACAATGGCAGCAAAGCTTCTTATCAGATGCCAGCGTAACTCTTCAAGGTGTTCCAGAAAGGACATTTCTTCCTCTGGCTTCTTTTTCTCCTCTTTTTTCTTGCGTTTACGCTTGGTATTTAACTTTAACATAGGCTTAATCCCAACAGGCACGGTTCTATCATGCTACACATATGATGATCAGCATGAATTATTAAAGGTAAGTCTTTTCCTAAAAAGTGACGGTAAATAGCTTAAAATCATTTTGGCCGGGATTCCCCATACCCAAAAAAACCATGTCTACCGCACTTACCATCTCAGAACGTTTGGTGAAAAACAGGTACTTGGCTTCTTCATTAGAAGCGAGCATTTTATCTCTTCTCACTCCTGTTTTTAGATCCAGAGAGGTGCACAGTACTTTTCCTCTGGCTCCCTTTTCTGATAAATAAATCAGCCTTAGTCTATTTCTGGAGATTCCCGCTACATAGGAAAGAAAGTTATCTCCATTACTATCTCTTTGTCTTTTCTTAATTACTTCTCCCCATTGAACTTTCCCTTCCTGCACATTTACTCCTATACAGCCAATCTCATACAAATAGTATTTCCCTTTGTTCATATAACGCTCTTCGAAAAGAAACACCCCATCATCTCTATTTAGGATAAACTCGAATGAGCTAAAGTTGCTCTCCTTCTCAGAAAAGTATTTTATCACCTTATCCGGTATGGGTTCTTCCATAGATACATTCTCCTGGAAATCTGTGGTCCTAATTCTCTTCAGGAAAATATGTGTCCATTTCTGGAAATTAGAAGGCTTTAGCAATTTACCGTTAGGTAACCACTGGTTAGCATCTAATCTGGAAGAAATTCCCGTAATGATAATCTGATTAACAGATTTGAGTTCCATTTTTGCATTTTGGATCTCTGAACCCGGCATTTCTATGGGCTTAGTCTTACAGGACTTACTCATGAAATCATACTTGATCAGGAGGGGAACTATCCTGCCTTCCCGAGAGACCATGGCAGCACTGTTAGGAACCGCCAGGAAATAGACATTACTACTATCGTCTATCTTGATATCTGAGACTTCGTACCGCTTATCCTGTATAGGAAGCTGGAATGTATTACTACTG
>JBCBKZ010000862.1:0-2454 GCA_038520955.1 Bacteroidota bacterium
TTATACAGGTATCTCCTTCCGGGATAGAAGCCTTCCAGTTTTACACTTCCCCTTTTTCGTTCCAGCTGCTGGATGACCTCTTCAGAATTATAGACTTCTTGCCCATCAATGTTCAGGATTACAAAGCCTTCTTTCATATCCGTTTTACTTCTGATCTTCCCCGCATATAATTTGGATACCCTTACTCCATTTTCAACGCCATAATCACTCAGGAATCTACTGGATAAATTCTCCAGTTCCATTCCAAGAGAATTTAATAACTCACTTCGCTTGCTAGCTTCAATACGGGTCTTTCCGGATTCGTTGGTCAGTTTCACCTCATAATCCCTATAGGCCCCACGTCTGTTTACGGTAATCTTCACCACATCCCCTGGTCTGTTTCTTCCGATCAATTCTTTCAGGCGGGCATCACTTTTTACGGGAATATTATCTACCCTTGTAATGACATCTCCTTCCCTGATTCCAGCTTCAGAAGCTGCACTTCTGGTAGCCATGGACTCTACATAGACGCCCTCGGTCAGGGAAATGTCCAGCTTATCTGCTACTTCTGAGTTTAGGTTGATCACCCGGCTTATGCCAATGTATCCCCTCTGAACTGTTCCGTACACCCTTAAGTCCTCCACTACCTTTCTCACTATGTTAGCAGGTACAGCAAATGCGTAGCCCGCATAAGTTCCTGTAGGTGAGGCTATGGCAGTATTTATGCCCAGCAGGTTTCCATCTGTATTAACAAGTGCACCTCCACTGTTACCGGGGTTAACGGCCGCATCCGTTTGGATAAAAGATTCTATGGATAACTCATTTTTGATGATGTCCAGGTCTCTTCCTATGGCACTCACTATCCCGGCCGTAGCAGTAGGACCTATATTGAAAGGGTTACCCACTGCTAGTACCCATTCTCCTACACTCGCATTATCAGAGTTAGCTAGTTCCAGAACTGGCAAATCTCTATCCTGAATCTGGATAAGGCCCAGATCTGTAGTGGGATCAGTTCCTATGACTGTGGCTTTATAGGTTTTATTATTGAAAAGAGTTACTTCCAGTTCGTCGGCACTTTCTATCACGTGATTATTGGTTACTATGTATCCATCACTGCTGATGATTACCCCTGAACCGGTAGAAATTTTATTTCTATCATTGGACTGTGAACGACCGATCCCAAAAAACTCCTCATAGATAGAGCTTCTTCTTCTGGTGTAAGTCCGATAAGACTTAATGTGGACCACTGCAGGCATAGTGGTATTGGCGGCCCCTCTAAAATCAGCGGGGAGGCTCCCTACCTGTCCAGCGGTATAGGTAGGCATATTCACCTGAGTAGTTTGCAGCTCTGATTCTGTGGAGTAAGTAGGTACTCCTTTCACGAACGCCTGATGATAGATAAAAATACTGAGGAAGCTAATGACAAGTGCAAAACCCGCATTAACAAGTACCGATCTCATTTCCATGCCTTATAAATGTCAAAAAATAAACGCTTAATTCGGCCTAGGTGCCGACAGTAGGTATACGAGACAGGAATATACGTGTTTTTGCATTACATATGGTTTAACTACCTATTAACACTTTTTTCTCCCCTCTTTGAATCATTGAGAAAGGATTTACGTACAAGGAATAGAATCATCCGTTAATTCTAATCCCTTTTATCGAGTCTAACCAATTCTACGCACGCATGTCTAATCGTACCTTATTTGTCATACTCATCTCCTTTGGCATCATTGGAGGTCTCGCCTACATGAAAAAAGACGCTCCTGAATCTGTAAAAGTAGAGAAGGTCATCACCGTTGAGGTAAATAAAGAGCTGGAAGTCATTAAAGAAATTGAGGAAGTAGAAGTCATCATTAAAGAGGCCGTCAGCTTTCAGGAACCCAAAATCCTAAACTTCAAAGAAGTAGTTAAGAAAATTGGATACCCTGAATCAGCTAAAGAGTCAGGAATAGAAGGACAAGTCCTCATCAAAGTTCTGGTAAACGAACAGGGTAACTATAAATTCCACAAAATCGTGTCCTCTGAGCATACCATTCTAACCAACGCGGTTGAAATGCATGTGGATGAGCTTCAATTCAGCCCTGCCCAACAGAATGGACAGAAAGTTCAGGCTTGGGTGAGTGTCCCTTTCGTATTTAACCTTAACTAGGGTTAGATACCTCTTTTTATCTTTTTGAAATCTTATTGAGAGAAATGGTCTTTTGACGACTACACCTAAATCGATCAACAGACTCTTCTCTCTTCACTTTGTGCTTGGTGCTTCTTCCCTGTACACGCTTTCTCCACATCCTGAAACTGGAAGCTTTCATTTCTCTTCTCATAAGAGTGATCACCTCTTGCTCGCTTAATCCAAACTGAAGCGTAATCGCATCAAAAGGGGTTCGGTCTTCCCAAGCCATTTCTACGATTCTGTCTATTTCTTCTGGGGAGAGATCCTTATATTTTTTCTTGGACATATAAGAAATAACCTAT
>JBCBKZ010000863.1:0-2447 GCA_038520955.1 Bacteroidota bacterium
TCCTACTGCTGCGTGTAGGTTACTCATTTTATAGTTATAGCCTAATCCTTCATGGTAGTAAGGGATATGGGAGACACGAGAGTGGTTGATCAGATGACGGGCTTTCTGTGCCAAAAGTGGATCATGGGTCAGGATAGCTCCACCTGCTCCCGTGGTAATAAGTTTATTTCCATTAAAACTCAGACAGCCCACTCTCCCAAACGTTCCGGCATGCTTTCCCTGGTACCAGCTCCCAATAGATTCTGCTGCATCTTCCACCACAGGGATATGAAAACGAGTAGCCAAGCTGATCAGGCGTTCCATTTTCCCTATATTTCCCAATGCATGCACGGCTAATATGGCGCCTATACGCTTTCCGGATTTATTGTGGTAACAGCCTCCCTCCTTAATGCGGGTATTCTTTTCAAGAAACCATTCCAATAAATCCAGGTCCATCTGCCAAAAGTGCTCATCTACATCTATTAAGATGGGCTCAGCCCTGTTATAGTAAATGGCATGGATAGGAGCCACAAAGGTAAGATCAGGTGCAATCACCAAATCATTTTCTTTTACCCCACATACCTGAAGGGCAATGTGAAGAGCAGAGGTCCCGCTATTAGTAGCAATTACTTCACGAACCCCTGTATATAAGGAAAGATGCGTTTCAAACTCCTCCACCAAGGGTCCTGCACTGGAAAGCCAACCGTCTTCCAGGCATGTGAGTACATTACTTTTTTCTGCATGATCCAGATAGGGCTGGGTGAGCCTAATCATAACCTAAGTGTTAAAGATGATACTGATTGGAAACAGTATCCTTATTCTTTACAAACCAATCAATGGTTTCCATAATTCCCTGCTCCAAATTATATGAAGGTTTCCAGCCAGTAAGCTCAAATAGCCGCTCGGAACTTCCTAACAATCTATCTAGTTCCGACTCTTTCTTCCGCATCCTACTTACTTGTTGCTCAGGAAGTACGTCCTCTTTTTTGAGTAAGCCAGCTATCAATTTGATAAGTTCTCTTATGGGGACTTCTCGTTCGCTGGAAATATTCAGGGTCTTACCTATACACGAATCATGCGTCAAAATAGTTTCTATGGCCCTAACTGTATCCTTTACAAATACAAAGTCTCTGGTAGGAAATAGGTTCCCCACTTTTAGTTTTCCTTCCGACCCAAGAAGTTGGGTAATCACTGCTGGGATTATAGCTCTGACAGACTGCCTTGGGCCATAAGTATTAAAAGGCCTAATGATGCTGGTAGGTAGCTGATACGAAAGATGGTAGGATTCGGTGAGTTTTTCAGCAGCAATTTTGGTAGCACTATAAGGGGACTGGGCCACCAGAGGATGTGCCTCATCTATAGGGGTGTACTGAGCAGAGCCATACACCTCCGAGGAAGAAATGGTCAGTACTTTTCTGTTTCCCCACTTCCTGGCGGCTTCAAGTACATTGAGGGTGCCTTCTACATTGGTGTGAACATAAGAGGAGGGAGCTTCATAACTGTGAGGGATAGAAATCAGAGCCGCTAAATGGATAATGGCATCAGATCCTTCTATGGCTCGCTGAATGAGAAAGGGATCCCGGATGTCTCCTGAAATCAGGCTCAAATTTTTATGAGAAGCCATTTCCCTTAACCAGCCTATCTGATTAAAGGAATTATACATGACTAGGGCATTAACCTTATAGCCTTTCTCTAACAAATTTGTCACAAGATGACTTCCGATGAATCCTTCTGCTCCTGTGACAAAGATGCTAGTTGACATGTGTTGTTATTGATGGAAAAAAGAGAGACCTGGCTTTATAGTAATCCTCTGGGGTTCCTATGTCTATCCACTTTTCATTTATCCTGTAAATACTGGGCTTGGCGCTATTCTGCAGAAGAATGTCAAATAGTTCCGTTACGTCCATATACTCATAGGCTGGAATGTAGTTCAGAACAGAAGGTTCAAGTAGGTATATGCCTGCGTTAATGAGATGCTTCAAGACAGGTTTTTCATTGATAGAGGTTAATTCACCCTCATCTCCCTCCACTATTCCATATGGATAGGCCATAGCATGTTCTCTCACGCACATTGTGGCTACACTATTCTTTTCCAAATGATACTGCCAAAGGCTATCGAAATTCAGAGAGGTAAGCACATCTCCATTAATCAGTAAAAAGGTCTCCGAAGGGAAACTCTTCATCAAACCTAAAGGTCCCGCTGTACCCAGGTAGTCATCAGGCTCTTCTACATAAGAGATAGATACCTCCCATTTTTCTCCTTGACCAAAATACGCCTTAATCAAGTCAGCCTTATATTTTATGCTAATGATGAAGTGAGTAAATCCAAACTTCTTTAAATGGAGAATACTATGTTCCAGAATAGGCTTTCCGGATAACTCAATAAGAGGTTTAGGAAGTCCTTCAGAAAGATCTCCCAGACGAGATCCCAATCCACCAGCCATAATGACGGCTAATTTATCTCGCTG
>JBCBKZ010000864.1:0-2445 GCA_038520955.1 Bacteroidota bacterium
TCAGAATACAAGCATGAATACAATCAGTCTTAAGGATATCTGGAAAACCCTGGACCTCACACAAGAAAGTCTGTTGGCTGCCAGCAATGATGATGGCCTAATCAGCAGAGTTGATCTGCAAAGGGCAATAGAAAATGAACATTCTCCTAGTAGACAGGCTCTGCTAAGGCAACTATATTCCTTTCTACTGAAGAGAGAAGAAAACCCCAGAGGAAGGATCACAGAAAAAGATCTTGCCGCAGGAATAGACTTTATAAAAACACAGCTCATTCCTTACTTTGAAATAGGACTGGATTTCTCCACTCAAACTCGTCATAAGCTACAGCAGCTAGCTCCTTTGGCTTACCCACTATCCACACAACTTTTAAGAACCACAGAAGAGCATGTATACCTTTCTACTGAAGAGGTAGCCTCACAGATAGGTCAATACACGGATAAGTTATTTTTCGATGATTTTGGGTCGGAAGCAGGTATAGCAATTTCTGCCTTTTACCATGCAGCGGAGGTTGAAATACTGACCAAAGAATCCTTTGCTAAGGCGCTATCCCTGGATGTTTCTATTCCCAAAGAGGAAATTGCTCGCTTTGAAGAAGCCTATGAGCCCTTGCTAAACTTTGTGGATTTGCATGTCTATTTTGGGTTGGAGGATCAAGCACAAGCCGTAGTAGAACTCATGCAAATGCACCTTACCCAGCTTTCAGTCATCATCATAGGGCAGGACAATCATCCCGATTTATTTTCCGAACATCCCACTTATGTGATAGGTGTAGGAGATGATGGTGATTTAGCAGGATTTCAGACCAAGGTCATCTGGACGTAGAGGATAGCCCTCCCGGTCATCAGGTGGTATATGCTTCATTATCCTACTCTATTAACCTAAGCCATCATTTCATACAGGCTGAAAGGACTAAGCGAATAGGAGATGGAAGAAGAAAAGCTACTACCGCAATCAGAAGAATTTGAACGGGAAGCCGTTCCCAGTTCTCATCAAAAGTCATGGAAAAGCTTCCTTGGCATGTATGCGGGCGAGCATGCAGCTGGGACAGAGTTCATGATAGGGCCGTTATTTCTTACGGCAGGAGTAAGTGCTTTTGATCTGATTGTGGGTCTCTTCCTGGGAAACTTATTGGCAGTACTCAGTTGGCGATTCTTGACAGCTGAAATAGCCGTTAATAAACGCCTAACCCTCTACTATCAATTAGAGAAAATATGTGGAAAGAGGCTGGTAACTGTCTATAATCTGGCCAATGGGATCTTATTCTGTTTTTTGGCCGGTGCCATGATTACGGTATCAGCTACAGCCGTAGGGGTTCCTTTTGACATGGAAATGCCTAAGCTGACGGATACACTCCCAAATAGCGTGAGTTGGGTGGTGATCGTGCTCATAGTAGGAGCTATCATTGCCCTTATCGCTGCCAGAGGGTATGATACAGTGGCTAAGGCTGCTAACTGGATGGCTCCCTTCATCATTCTGGCCTTTGTTGCTGGAGGAATTGTTTCCCTGCAACAGCTAGGCGTAAGTAGTTTCACAGATTTCTGGAATATTTGGGGAGAAGGTTCCGAGCCTTTTCCAGGTCAAATCAAGTATACCTTCTGGCATGTGGTACTCTGGTCCTGGTTCTGTAATGCGGCCATGCACATAGGAATGTCGGACTTATCTGTTTTCCGTTATGCAAAAAATGTCAAATCAGGCTGGACTACCGCAGCAGGTATGTATGTGGGACATTATCTGGCCTGGATAGCTGCGGCTTTATTATATGCTGTCTATCTCAAGACGGGCGAGGCACAAGCCTTCCTGGATGCTGGACAAGCCCCTCCAGTGGCACCGGGTCCCCTGGCTTATAATGCTATTGGGATCTTCGGCATCATAGCTGTGGTCATAGCCGGATGGACCACCGCCAATCCTACTATCTACAGAGCGGGGCTTGCCTTCCAGGCCATTCTACCTAGAGCCTCTACTTTCTGGGTTACCATAGCGGCTGGTGCTATAGCCACCATTGCGGGAATCTTCCCTGCCGTCGCCATGAAGCTGCTGGATTTTGTTGCCCTGTACGGATTTGTCCTTGCACCCATAGGCGCCATCATAGCAGCAGAGTACTTCCTGGGACAGAAAGCGGGCATCATCTCCAATTATGCAGAGAAAACGGGGATCAGTTTTAACTGGGCTGTGTTCCTGGCATGGAGTCTCAGCTTTGGCGGTTTCTACCTCCTCTCCTACTCCCATGATATCTTCCTGTCTTTCCTCACCTTACCGGCCTGGCTGGTGTGCGGAGGGCTGTATCTGTTGATTAGCAGGTACTATCAGAAGGGATTTCAAACTAGACAGATGAAAATCAATTCGAAATAAAAAGCCTCCACATCTTTTATGTAGAGGCTTTTTGTGATCCCGCAGGGACTCGAACCCCGAACCTGCTGCTTAGAAGGCAGCTGCTCTATCCAGTTGAG
>JBCBKZ010000865.1:0-2445 GCA_038520955.1 Bacteroidota bacterium
GGAAATACAGGAACGGGAAAAACCAGTCTGGTAAGATGTGGGCTGAGCGGAAAACTGAGAGAAATAGATTGGTTACCTTAGGTATATCCATGCTTTTATGCTGAGAGCGTTAGCCAGTCTTCCCACTGATAAATGAGTTCGTCATAATTCTCTTCCTCCGTACTCAGGTGGTCATCCTGATAGGCGGTGTAAAATTCTGTTAGCCCCTCACCTTCGTAATTCTTATAGGGTTCCAAGGTCACAAAAATGTCCCTGTCTACTCTGAAGTAGAGGTAGTTATAGCCGTCAGTGTAGACGCAGCTAAATATGTCTGAGATATCACGCCTTTCTTTAAAGGCATTTTTGTCTATCAGAAAAGGCGTGAGGTTTAAGGCTACCTCCTTATAATTGTCCATGGCTTCCGGCGTAAACTGGAAACCTGCGGGGAATAGATAAATAGACTCACTATCAAAGAAGGAATCATCCTCCTTAATGGTATCTATTTCTTCATCCGGGTTGGTGGTGTTAAGGTTATGAATCACATGCCTGTAGGTGGGATCATCATGCCTGGGCTTCTTAACCTTAATGGCCTTTATGCTCTTTAGTTCATATTTGGAGAAAAAGGCCAGTGCACCCAAATAGTAGTAAATCCTTTGAGCGGCACCTTCTAGTTCCTGGAAAAATTCGCTTCTTCCCATCTCCCAATCACTTTGGCTCCACGCCTTAATCTTCTGCTGGAACCACTCACAAATACTTTCAAATTCTGGATAGTCAGAAAAGAGGGTCCCTAATTCTGGAATGAACAACGCGCTATTCTCTTTCTGAAAGAATTGGATCAGGCTGTTTAATCTCGTTTTCCAATCCTGAAGCGGAAAGTTCACAGGTAGTTCTGTAGCGTTCCATCTGACTCCCTCCGGCAGGTCATTATTTCTTTTGCCGGATTGCCAGAGTTGAGAGTAAAGAATATTGATGAGCAGCTGCATGCCTGTAATGTAGAGGCTGGCGTACTGCTTCAGCTTGATCTCATTATCTTCACTAGCCTGAATGGATTTTACGAGTGCGCCAATGGGCCAAGGGAAATTACGGATGATGACACGGGGAAGTACCCTGCCCTCACTTTCTTTTCCATGCCTACTCAACTCTTCCTTCAGTTCTGTGAGGATTTCCGGTTTTTCCTCTGCCATCCTATCCAGAAGTAACTGCATGGGATTGAGCTTCCGCTTGACTGGCATGATCCTCCACTTCAGGCTTTTTTTATTGGCGTCCTTATAATGGAGTCCCCATACAAAGGCTCCTTTTTCTCTGCGGTAAATCAGCTCGCGCATGGTCCCCACCTTGTTATGCCAGACTTCCACTTCTGCTTTGGCTAGTTGGTAGGCTCTTTCTATAGAGGCCGATTTTAGGAGGTGCTTATAAAAATTAGCTGAAAACCTTCCAGCCAGTTCATCTTCTACCGGATCCTGTGTCCCTAAGACTACCTTTACGCCTTTCTCCAGTAAAAAATCTACTTTCCCTGCAGAGGAGCAGCCATTCAAGAACACCAGTTGGAGATTCTCCGCTAATCCCAGTAGGCTGGCTATGCTTTCCTGCTCCAGTTTTTGGTCTTCCAGTTTCAGGAAGTCTTCATTAGCGTGGCCGGAGTAATGAAATACGGTTAAGTACTGTAGTTGATCTTTAAGGTGTACCAGCAGATCTTCTATGGTGGTGGCGGGTGAACTGACATGTTTGATGCGTTGCTGAGTATCTGCCTGGCGTAACATACCTTCCAACTCTGTCCGTTCTTTCTCCACAAACTCCAGAAAAGAATTCTCATTACCAGAATCTCTTCCAGGGTTAGCATAGGCGGTATAGATGACCGGGGTAAACATCAAATGAATGCCAGTATGATGAAATATATCTTTTTTCGAAGAGAAATGCAGATTTCGTTCTCTCCTGGAGGGGGGGAAGGGTTCTTTCTCTCTTATCGCAAGAGATGGTGGGGGGATTAAGTAGGGGAAGCTTATTCTCTTGCACATTCCCCCAAGCCTATGTATCATTGTCCCTCAGAAAAGCGTATATGCAGATCACAGATGAGTTAATGGATAAAATCGCTTCGTTGGCGAGACTTTCTTTCTCTCAGGAAGAAAAAGAAACCTATAAAGCGGATTTCCAAAAAATGCTGGATTTTGTAGATCAGCTTCAGGAAGTGGATACTGAAGGGGTAGAACCTCTCATACACATGACGGAAGAATGGAATCATATGAGAGAAGACAAGCCCGATCACACCATTTCTAAAGAAGATGCTTTAAAGAATGCCCCCAAGGCAGATGGTAATTTCTTTTACGTCCCAAAAGTTATTGATAAGTAAACCTTTACCTTTTTTCTGTTTATGTTCGCCCAGATAGAATTTCTATTAGATTAGAAATAATCTTTTGACCTATTTTATCTGTGCGCTTCGTATGTATAAGGTAATAGGCACTAACTTTT
>JBCBKZ010000866.1:0-2433 GCA_038520955.1 Bacteroidota bacterium
GATCCACATCGTGGAGAGTCAACCCTAACCCTTGCTCATTCTTTACTTTAACCTGTCAATACAAATGTAACAGAGAAATGGCTGGATTTAGGGTTGACTCTCCATGAGATGGATAGAGTCCCCTAATTTTTTTATAGGTATAGGTAATGTTTTACAGGAGCGTAGAAGGCTGAAGGAGGCACAAAGAAGGGCAGACCTCCTTCCAAGGATTAGCCAGGAAGAATTCCAACTGTGAGGTGATCTTATTTAATGGGAAAGAATCTGCGGAGAGCGCTTGTTACCTGACAAACAGCTTCATCAGGGTATTGAAAAACCACTTCTGATCTGATTCCACTACTACTTCCAGAAACTTATCAGCTTTAGTTACTATTCCTTCGAGGTTTTCTACCGACTCTATGAAAGCCTGTACATTGGGGTCTTCAGAGTTTCCCTCAACGTTTTTCACTTCTGCTAAAACTTTCATTACAGGTTTAAGCTCCCTCTTTCTTCTTTCAAGGGTCACCTGCTTAGCTACCAGCCAGATGTCTTTTTCAGCATTGAAGAAGTCTTTTCTCTCCCCAGATTTATGTTCCTTATTAACAAGTCCCCAATCTATGAGGGCCCGAAGATTCATATTGGCATTTCCACGAGAGATTTTGAGTTCATTCATGACATCCTCCGCACTGAGAGAGTGGGGAGAAATCAGAAGCAGAGCGTGAACCTGGGCCATCGTACGATTGATTCCCCAGTGGGAACCTAATGCACCCCAGGCCTGAATAAACTTTTCCTTTGCTTCGTCCAGTTCCATTCTTTAATAACGTAATTTCTGTTCTGAGATTCAAAAATGATTGAAAGTATTGACTTTACGTACAGTACCTACAACTTCACTCAGCCAAAATAGTTAAAACAGGAAGTAAATTTTGAAAGAAGACTAAGAAAAAGCAGGAAAAAGCTCCTCCTTCTTCGCCAGAAGAAGGAAGCGACTGGTTAGGAAAGCGGCTGATAGCATCAGTCCAATTGTAAGGGAATACCAAACACCTGCTACCCCTAGATCCAGCGTAAAGCCCATAATATATCCCCCAGGTAGCGCAATAACCCAGTAAGCAGCAAAGGTCATCCAGGTAGGGATTTTTACGTCCTGTATCCCTCTTAGCGCGCCTATGGCTACTGCCTGAACCCCATCAAATAACTGGAAAAAGGCAGCTATTAACATCAGCACACTTGTAATCGTGAGAACAGATGGATCATCTATATAAAAGGTGGGAAGCCAGTCTTTACCTATCACAAAAGCTATGGCCGCCAACGCCATAAAAGCTACAGATATAATTATGCCACTCAGCCCCGCTCTTTTTACACTATCCATATCCCGCTTTCCAAAGGCAGTCCCTACTCTAATAGTGGTACCTGCAGAAATGCCGGTAGTAACCATATAAGTAATGGAAGCGAGACTTATCGCTATCTGGTGAGCGGCACGTTCTACTGCCCCTATCCATCCTATCATGAGAGAAGCTCCCACAAAAGCACTCACTTCGAAGAAAAACTGAAGACCGGAAGGGATCGCAAGCGAGATAATTTTATTGACTATAGGTAATTCTATACGTTTCCAATTAATCCCATGGAAATACTCTTTGTATTTTTTATTCCCCAGCAGATGCCAGAAGATTATGGCCATCATAACTACCCTACTAAGGACCGTAGCCAGGCCCGCGCCATCTAACTCCATCCTGGGAAAGCCCCAGTTTCCATAAATAAATAGCCAATTCCCGCCTACATTGACTAAAAGACCCAGAATAGTGATATACATAGCGGGCCGAGTAAAGGATAGGCCATCAGCAAAATGTTTCCCCACCAGAAAGAGGGTAACAGGGAGTACAGAAATAGCCAGGTAAACCATATAACTCTCCGCCAGGACCACATCTTCAGGGGGCTGATCCATAAAGGGCAACAACAAGATGCTTCCCAGAACTAGTAGTCCCAGCAAAAGGCCTGTTATCACCCCAAGCAAAACGCCATGAGAAAAGTATTTTCCACAAAGAAGAACCCTCCCGGCAGATTTAGCTTCTGCTACTAAAGGAGTAATGGCAAAGCCTAAGCCCATCCCAAACACAAAAATGAAGAAATAGATATTATTAGCGAGAGAGGCGGCGGAGAGTTCCTGGTAGCCCAGTGCCCCCACCATCATATTATCTATGACCATCATGAGAACATTCCCTAACTGTCCTATAATTACTGGTATAGAGAGTTTCACAGTCTCTCTTATATGTTTCTGATAGGACAAAGAGGAAATAGGATCTTGGTTCATAGTCACAGATTGATTCATCTGGTAATTGCATGAATTACCTAAAAGTCATTCTCTCAGAAGGAAAGTTTTCAGGAAAATGAAGACGAATTAGCAGTTTTTTATGGAATTTTCTGGAAAAAATACTCTAATAAATTCAAACCTATAGTGTCATT
>JBCBKZ010000867.1:0-2426 GCA_038520955.1 Bacteroidota bacterium
CTCATTTCCACATAGGGAACAGGGAAGCTATAATCATTCTCCAGTATACTTCTGAAATTATTTAAAGCTGTACTGAACTGATCCACACTATCAGCATATAAACTGATCCTTACTTGTTCATCACGTGTTAAGGTGGAGAGGTCCCATTCTGTAGCGGCATATGTCTCATCTCCCTGACTGTAGGCCTTTAATAGCATAGCCACTTCTTTAGCTATTGGCTCATACAATTCTTCATGGGCTGATCTTAATGCTACCAGCTTGAAATAGGCAGAGTCTGCCTGCTGAGTATCCAGCATCATAAGTGCTTCCATCAGATATCCATATGGATCACCAGATTCTCCCGCTTTCTGGTAGAGCAGTCTGGCCATCTCAGGATTGTGATACTTGAAATATAGATGCCCCATTTTCATGAAGGCTGGAGCTGCATCATTCGGATAGCTTTCTGTATAGAAGGTAAATCTACTGAGAGATTTATCCAGAGAATCAGCTTCAAATTCCAGCCAGGCCTTTAGGAGCAAACTCTCCAGAGAAAGATTTTCATCTGAACTTTGGGAAAGGGTAGAGAAGGCCTTTTCAGTATTTCCAGATCGCAAAGCCGCCAAGGCCAGATTATGCAGTAAATATGGCTGAGTGGTATCAGTTTCTATAGAAATTGACTCTTTTTCCCGTAATAGGCTGTAATACAAAGAATTAATCTGTACCGACTGGTTTGTTGGTGAGACTTCGTATGCAGCCTGATAGAATTCGTCAGCTTCAGCTTGCTTTCCTTCTTGCTCATAGAGATGAGCCATATTAGCATATGCCGGTCCCAGGTTCAGATCCTGGAGGAGAGCCTTTTTGAATGATATGATGGCAGAGTCAGCTTGCTGGCGCAAGGCATAATACCTTCCCAGGTTAGTGTATATATGAGGGTGATCACTCTTGGCTTGCTGTAAAAACTCAGTAGCATTGGTTTGATATCCGCTTACCCATAGAAGGTTTGCGCCATTGATGTAGGCATATGGAAATGGCTGATACTTATTGGCAGACTGGTAATAGGGGAAAATGTCTTCCACCTTTTTTCCTTGTGCGAGGGCTATAGCTGCCTGATTATAGTTAGCCTTGCTGCTAGTACTTACCGCAAAGGTAGATACCTCGTAGGACTCAGCAGCATCCTGAAGTTCCTGTTTCCTAAAGTGAAGATCTCCCTGGGAAACAGAAATGCCATGGATAATGTAACGGGGCGTTTTCCAACTTTGGGCGCCTTCAGAAATAACCAATGCACTTAGCGCAATGATCCATACTATAGCAAAGCTGAACTTTTGGCCGCCTGCCAGCAGGTAGTAAACATGCACCTTTCGCTGTAGGAGGGGCATGAAGTTGGTGAAAAGGTAGAACATATGTCCTAACCCTACAGCCAGGAAGGCTACTGAGGCCCAGCGATCTACAAAATTCAGGAACACCTGATCACCACTCGCAAAGAAGTACATCATGAAACTCATTACGATCAGTGAGAGGCACAGCAGAGAAAAGGTGAAGACTATATTAGTCGTGAACATATGCCTGACTCCTTGAAACTGATTTTGGGACAGGAAGATGGTCAGGATCAGAGAGGGGATAACAAAGTGTGCTGGCCTGATCATCCATTCACTACTTTCAAACCAGTTCAGGTCCATGACTTCATGCACCCAGAAAAACTCAGTAATGAAGAGTACGAACATGGTGATCAGAATGATTCCCGGCGAAAGTCTGCTGGAAACATTCCTTCTATTAGTCGCACCAAAGATGATAAGGTTAGTCGGTTCTTTCGCTACAAAAAGTAGCAGAACCAGGCTGATGGCGCTTAAATACAGAAATAGACTGGCCGGTATAGAGAATAAAGCTTCTGTCCCACTGATAGAAATGGCTACTGCCAGATAGACCAGTGTTAATAATGCAAAGGTTAGCCACCTATATATAAAGGACCACCTAAGCATATTCATCTGGAAAGCGTAGGCCAGCCCCAGGAAGGAAGCTACTATGGCAAATTCAAATATGAGATAGGGATCATCAGGAATGATGAGACCGCTGATTCCGCTGAAGTGAAGGAAAAAGGCAAACAAACCATACACCAGGTAAAACCATCTGGATTTCACGGTAGTGCCTATGGCTAGTAAAAGTGTCCACCCTATCCACTGAAAAATCAGGAAGAATACTAAGGGCCCAGCCTGGGGAAGAATAGGTCCTGCAGAAAAAGTTATCCACTGCTTAAAGACGCCGAAGTCTACTGGGACAGTCCTGAAATTCTCCTGGATCTCAAAAAGCTTCATCTGAGCTTCTTCTGTTTCTGCTATTTCCTGTACAGATAATGAAAGCAGGTAGGGATTCTGATAAAAGATCAGAGTTCCCACTCCACAGATGATCAGTAGAAAAAGGCAGGCAAGGAAAATCCGCTTGATTAAGGGAGG
>JBCBKZ010000868.1:0-2420 GCA_038520955.1 Bacteroidota bacterium
TTCTTCCAAAAGGCTTTTCATTTTCCCCTTCCGCAATCATAATTTTCCCTTAAATTTGCAGCATTTTCCTCCTAGCGGTAATACATATAAAGACATAATCTGTAAACAGTAGCATGGAATTAAGTAAGACCTATGACCCGGCTTCCATAGAAGATAAATGGTATGCATCCTGGACGGAAGCAGGGATTTTTCACGCCGAACCTGATGAGAGACCTTCCTATACCATTGCCATTCCCCCGCCTAACGTAACGGGAATTCTGCACATGGGACACGTATTGAATAATACCATACAAGACATTCTGGTCAGGAGAAAAAGAATGCAGGGATACAATGCCTGCTGGGTTCCGGGCACAGACCATGCTTCCATAGCTACTGAGGCTAAGGTGGTAGCCTTATTGGCAGAGCAAGGCATCAAAAAAACGGATCTTAGCAGAGAAGAGTTTTTGACACATGCCTTTGCCTGGAAGGAAAAATACGGTGGTATCATTCTGAAGCAGTTGAGAAAACTGGGCGCCAGTTGCGACTGGGAGAGAACTTCCTTCACCATGGATGAAAGGTACTCAGAAGGGGTAATCAAGGTATTTTGTGAGCTGTATGAGCGTGGTATGATCTACCGTGGAAAGAGAATGGTTAATTGGGACCCAAAAGCCCAGACGGCCGTTTCTGATGAGGAGGTAGATCATCGTGAAACCAAGGGATTCTTATACCATCTGAGATACAAAATCAGTGGGACAGAGGATGAGTATGTAACCATTGCTACCACCCGACCAGAAACCATACTGGGGGATACCGCCATTGCCATTAATCCAGAGGATGAGAGATATACCCATCTTCATGGGAAGAAAGCGCTGGTACCCTTAATCAATCGTGAGATACCCATCATTCTGGATGGCTATGTAGATAAAGAGTTTGGGACTGGCTGTTTGAAGGTTACCCCTGCACATGATGTTAATGACTATGAAATCGGGATCCGCCATGAGTTGGAGTTCCTGGATATCCTGAATCCCGATGGAACCATCAGTGAAGCAGGCCAGCTATATATAGGAGAAGACAGATTCAAGGTTCGTAAGAAGATAGCAGAAGAGCTGGATGAAAAAGGCCACTTGGTAGAGCAGGAAGCCTACACCAACTCTGTTGGCTATTCTGAGCGGACTAAGGTACCCATAGAACCACGTCTATCTGAGCAGTGGTTCCTGAAAATGAAGGAGATTTCCCAACCAGCCCTGGAAGCTGTTAACACAGGCGAAGTAAACCTTATCCCAGGAAAATTCATCAATACCTATAGGTACTGGATGGAGAATGTAAGGGATTGGTGTTTATCCAGACAGTTATGGTGGGGCCATCAAATTCCTGCCTATTTCCTAAAAGGGACAGATGAGGTTTTTGTGGCACCTTCTCTTGAAGAGGCCCTGGAGAAAGCCAAAGCTAAGTTCCCAGGGAAAGGTATTCCGGCCTCAGATCTAATGCAAGATCCAGATGTTCTGGATACCTGGGCTTCCAGTTGGTTATGGCCCATGGGCGTTTTTGATGGCGTAATGGATCCTGATAATGAAGATTTCAAGTACTTCTACCCTACACAGGATCTGGTAACAGCGCCTGAGATTCTGTTTTTCTGGGTTGCCAGGATGATCATTGCCGGATATGCCTTTACCGGTCAGAAACCCTTTACCAATGTATATCTGACAGGAATAGTAAGAGACCATCTCAGAAGAAAAATGAGTAAATCTCTGGGGAATAGCCCCGACCCGCTGGAAATGATAGATGAGTATGGCGCAGATGCTTTGAGAGTAGGGATGATGCTTTCATCTCCTGCCGGGAATGATTTGCTGTATAAGGAGGACCTGATTAAGCAGGGAAGAAACTTCGCCAATAAGATCTGGAATGCCTTCAGGCTGATCAAAGGCTGGGAGACTAAGGAAGCGACCATCTCTGAGCGAGAGCAGGTAGCCATTAAGTGGATGCAGAACAGAATCAGAGAAGCACTGAAGGAGATAGATGGGCAGTTTGATGAGTTTAGAATCTCTGATGCACTCATGAGTGTATACAGGCTCATATGGGATGATTTCTGTTCATGGTACCTGGAGATGATCAAGCCAGATCAGGGAGATAAGATCACCCAAGAGGCCTACGATAGTAGCATTGGCTTATTTGAGTCGCTCATGAAAATTCTCCATCCTTTTATGCCATTTATCTCAGAAGAATTGTGGCATGGAATTTCAGATCGGAAGGAAGGAGAGTTCATCTGCATAGCTAACTGGCCTGGCTCAGAGGAGTCTTCCGAGAGTATTCTGGAAGATATCATCGTAGTTAAGGAATTGATCACTGCTATCAGAGGATATAGGTCTCAGTATAATATTCCTAACAAAGAGGCCTTACCCTTACATATAGGAACATCAGGCCATCCCTTTGGGGCTTACTTC
>JBCBKZ010000869.1:0-2415 GCA_038520955.1 Bacteroidota bacterium
TTGAAAAGGCTGATGGAAAAGCTGAGTATGATAAATGTGTAGAGATTTCTACTAATGCTTCTATCAAGGAAATGGTAGCTCCCGGTCTTCTAGCCATACTGGTACCTGTACTAGTTGGATTTGTAGGTGGACCTGAAATGTTGGGAGGTCTTCTGGCTGGAGTAACGGTTTCTGGTGTATTGATGGCCATCTTCCAGTCTAACGCTGGTGGAGCATGGGATAACGCCAAAAAGATGTTTGAAGAAGGTGTAGACATTAACGGAGAGAAATACTACAAAGGTTCTGAGCCCCACAAAGCAGCTGTAGTAGGTGATACGGTAGGAGACCCATTCAAGGATACTTCCGGCCCTTCACTGAACATCCTGCTTAAGCTTATGGCTGTAGTAGCTCTGGTTATTGCTCCAACACTGAAAAATATCCACGGTGAGCAAGCAGCCTTCTATCCTGAGGTAAAAGAGTCTCACGAAATTGTGCTGGAAGAACCAGCTGAGGCACTTATCACTGAAGTAAATGCTGAAACTGAAAATGGACTAGCAGTAAATGAAGAAGTAGACCCTTCTACTGCTGTTTATAAGTCGGAAGATCAGCCTGAAGAAGAATAGTCTTTTTCTAATAACATAATTAGACAGCGTTTCTTTTCGTAAGAAACGCTGTTTTCTTTTATGCATGCTTTGGGATAATTAGGCTATATTATGAGCTGGTTGTTATATAGGAAAGCTCGTATACCTTAAAGATGCCTAGAAGGAACCTTTCATTGATTCTGACCCTCTTGCTTTCAACATGGCTACCAATTGAGGGGATTTGCCAGACAAAGCACTGGATCTACTTCACAGACAAACCTACAACGGAAATTAGCCTGGCTATTTCTCCAGAGACTATCCTGAAAAGGATAGAAGAAGGAAGAATTCTGGATGAAAGAGATTATGGCGTTTCCCCATCTTATCTGAATGCACTTTCAGAGCAAGGAGTCCAGATCAGCCTAACCTCACGTTGGCTAAATGCAGCTTCTGCAGTTCTTTCTCCTAGTCAATTAGCTAAAGTCAAACAGCTACCCTTTGTAGAAAAAATCGTCCCTGTCAATAGATTTAGCAAGCCGGCTTCTATTACTGAGGGGTGTGATACCATCTCTGATCTGGATTCTTATACGCGCCAGCTCAGTATGATAGGCCTTGACAAGCTTCATGAGTCTGGCTTTACCGGAAAAGGAGTGACCATAGCCGTCTTTGACAATGGCTTCAGACAGGTAGATCAACTGGAAGGTTTTTCCCATATTTTTCAGGAGGGAAGAATGATAGCCACCAGAGATTTTGTAGATGGAGATGATGACGTATATGAAGACTGCTTTTCCTCTGGCGCCTGTAGACATGGCACACATGTATTATCTACTATTGCAGGAGTAGTGGAGAATGAACTCATGGGAGCAGCACCGGATGCTAATTTCATTCTACTGAGAACAGAAGATGATGCTTCCGAGACCTCTCAGGAAGAAGATAACTGGGTGGCTGCTGCTGAGTATGCTGATAGCTTGGGTGCGGATATTTTCTCTACTTCTCTTGGGTACTTGACCTATGACGGAAACATAGGAAGCTACAGTAGTGGAGATCTTGACGGAAATACAGCCGCTATTACTTTGGCGGGTGATATCGCTTCTGAGAAAGGAATCATCGTGGTAAATTCCGCTGGAAATAGAGGCGCTAATGGATTAATGGCTCCCTCAGATGGGAGAAAAATCATTTCTGTAGGAGCAGTAGATAAGTGTAGAGACTACGCCACTTTTAGCAGTGTAGGGCCTACTGCTGATGGAAGGCTGAAGCCAGATATCTCAGCTATGGGCCAAAGAGTATTCACACTTAGTACAGATGGGAGTATTGGATTAAGAAGTGGCACCTCATTTTCTTGCCCTATTCTTTCGGGTTTTGCTGCCTGTCTACTGGAAGCTAGCCCTCAGGCTACCCGAGACCAACTCTATCAGGCCATCATAGAATCCGGTGATGAAGAACCTAATTTTTTCACAGGACATGGTGTCCCTAATGGTCCCAAGGCACTTCAGTGGTTAAGAAACTTCGTAGAGGTAAGTGATGGAATGGTAGTTTTCCCCAACCCAAGTACCAGGCTGGTTAATGTATCATTCAATAGTCCAGAGGCAGAAAGTAACTATTCAATCAACATTTTGAATATCAATGGCCAGACCGTTTTCACACAGAATGGCCTACTAAATCAGGGGGTTAATTCCATCTCTATTACCCACAATCTTCCTGAAGGGATATATTTTTTACAGATCATACCAACTAATACAAAAAATCAGTTATATACCCGTACTTTTGTAGTAACAAACACCTAAGAAACCTGAGAATACTAAAAGAATTATGTAATCCGGGTTTCCTATATTTGAGTCCTATTGCTTAGTATTGACTC
>JBCBKZ010000086.1:0-6905 GCA_038520955.1 Bacteroidota bacterium
ATTTGAGAATGTATTCTTCGAGAGAAGCGGAGGAAATTTCAAGGTGTTACTGGAATGTCTTCACAAAAGCACCTTTATAGCCTAGTTGTTCTGCGGCCGCCAGGATCTGGCTTTGTTCCGCACCTTTTTGCTGATCGAAAAGACCTACAAACACCTTGAAATTTCCTCCGCTTCTCTCGAAGAATACATTCTCAAATGTATCAATGAAGGGTGCTAAGGCATCAGCATTCACATTTTTTAAGCTGGCTAACTGTATGGTATACCTTGGGCCTTTAATACTATGAGAAACCCATCCGTTAGCCTTATTAGCCCAGTAGTTAGGTTCACAGTAAATGAAGGCTCTGTTTAGTTCCAGCTGACCTACGTACTTTTCTCCTATGGCTCTCACCTTTTGCCATACATATACTGCACTGGCTTGATCTGCATAATGGCCTATAGTAATTCTTCTGAAATTGACCATCATGGTTCCGTCAGGAAGTACTCTGTAGCCTTCCGTTTCTTCGATGACGCCTAAGTTCTTGATAGCAGCAAAATCTGCCGGAGAAAGAATGGTTGCTAAAGGGTTTAATACACCCGCCGCCTGCTCATAATATACCAGTAACTGAATCTTGTATATCCTCTGCTTCTGGGTAGATTGACTAAACAGGGAAAAAGTGAGTGTTCCTAAAATTAGTCCAAGAAAAACCTTTTTTAACATAGAGTTGATTTGATGTCTTAATATCTAAACGCAAAAAATTACACGTCTGTATAGTTATATGACGTATTTCAGGAATATTCGTTTACCAGGTCTTATATCAAGGTATGGAAACTCTGGGAAAGGAATTATTATAGTTATCCACATCAGCCATTCTCTCACTCCCGTCTATCAATACCCTGCTAATACTGCTAACGGGCACATTTACCGTAAAGGTGTAAGTAGAATGTGTCCAGGGCCAGTCTTCCAAAATCTCATACTTCATCCCTGGAAAGAAAGAATCACTTTCCCGTGCTCCGCGCATCATCCGAAGCGGAATGTTATATCCTACTGTCTGGCTACCGTTAATCTCTACCATGATATCTAGTGGCATAGGCATATTCCCTAGTCTTCTCAGGGTGATTTCAGTTTTATCTCCCTTTCCAACAACCGTTTCTATGCCATAATCAATGGTATTAGTAGTCCCTATCCAATGTTCGAAATACCAGTCTAATTCCAGCCCTGACTCCTTTTCCATCACTCTTTTAAAGTCTCTGGGGGTAGGATGCTTAAATTTCCATGTATTGAAGTAGCGTAGCATACCTTTAAAGAAAGTTTCCTCTCCTAAGATATAGCTTAGCTGATGGAGGAAAATAGCTCCTTTTGAGTAGGCCGCGATACCATAAGCCCTATTAGTTCTAAAGTGATCTGAATGGGTGGTCGAAGGTTCTTCCATGTTAGCCTTAACCAAACTATTATAAACAAAATAGTTCCTGGCATGCGGATTAGGTCTGTCAAGCTTTAGGAGAATTTCCTCCATCACATTAGTAGCGTAAGTAGTGAAGCCTTCATCCATCCAGAAATAAATGGACTCGTTAGTAGCCAATACTCCCTGATACCAGCTGTGGATAACTTCATGAACGGTTACTCCAAGCAGGCTGTTAAAATTCCGTTCTCCCGTAATCATGGTACACATAGGGTACTCCATGCCACCATCTCCACCCTGAATGACAGAATATTGATCGAAGGGATACTCCCCAAAGGTGGCATTCATATTTTCAAACAGGCCTACTGTTAAGGGCTGTAGCCGCTTCCATCTGGCTACCAGGGTGTCATCTGTAGGCTGATAAAGAAAATGGAGTTCTGGTCCACTAGGTACTTGCACGACGTCATGTACAAAATCAGGGTCCGCAGCCCAGGCAAAATCATGAATGCGGTCGCCTACAAAGTGCCATGTCAGCTTGTGGTCCTTATCCGGTTTCCCTTTACCGGTAGCATATCCATGTCCTACTTTTTTGGGGTTTTGAAGGATACCTGTTCCTCCTACCACATAATCAGCATCCAGCTTTAGGGTAACATCAAAGCTACCAAATACACCGTGGAACTCTCTGGCTACATAAGGGGTAGCATGCCAACCTTCAAAATCATATTCGCAGGCCTTGGGGTACCACTGTGTCATGGTAAATTCTACTCCTTCTTTGTTATCTCTCCCAGATCTCCTTACCTGGAGTGGAACCTGTCCCTCGAAGCTCATCTCAAAGGTGACACTTGTATTAGGAAGAATAGGCTTATCCAAGTCTACCTCCAGTATGGTTCCTACTTCCTCATAGTTTAGTTCAGTACCATCCTGATTTAGGCTTTTAATCCTGAGGTAGCCTATTTCTTCAGGAGAAAGCTTAGAAATTCTGTCTCTCACCCGCCTGTCCGGATCTTCAATAGACCTGGATCTGACATCCATCATGCTATTAGGCTGAAAAGCATTGAAGTAGAGGTGATAAAAGAAATGGTTCAGGGTATCAGGTGAGTTATTGGTATATACCAATGTCTGGGTTCCGGTAAACTGATGGGTTTCCACTTCCATGTCGACATTCATGGTATAATCGACTGCTTGCTGCCAGTAGCCAGGCTGGGCTGACAGTAAAGAAGAAAGTGAAATGAAAACAATGAATAGAAGGGATTGGTTTTTCATATATCTTAGGTAGTTGGGAAATCAGTAAACCACCAAAATACGTACTTTTTCATACTGGTGCCACGGCTCAGGATATTTTCTTAGCGTATTTAAGTGTACTTTAAGGGTGTAGAAGAAAATAATTATGAATAGCATGAGAAACATAATGATGGGTTTGATCCTGACCTTATGTGTTTGTGCCCCACTTTCGAGCATTGCGCAGCAAAAAATTGGATGGGACCTCTTGGGAGAAATTAAGTATGACTTTGTCTATCACGAAGAATACAAGGCCTACTATAATAAGATGATGCCTTCCGAGGGGTTGGAAGCCATAGATGGAGAATATGTGAGAATCACAGGATTCATTCTACCTGTTTCTACTGATGGAGAAGTGTACTTTCTCTCTGCTTATCCCTACAGTGCATGCTTCTTTTGTGGAGGTGCCGGACAGGAATCTGTCATAGAGCTCCGCTTTAAGAACAAACCTGGAGGCTATCAGGTGGATGAAATCAAGAGCTTTGCTGGGAAGTTCAAACTCAATGATGTGCCTTTTGAGATGAATTACATTCTGGAGGAAGCGGTGGAGTTTGTGGAAGAGTTGAAGTGATAAGAAATTCTATTTATGGCACTGGGCTTAATGGGTATGTCTGTTTAAAGGTTCCTTGTTTCCCACCATTCAAATGGTGGGCTCAAAGTCAAAAATGGACCGGCTGCTTGAGCTGCCGCATGCCTCAAAGGGCGGATAAATCCCTCCCTACATTGGGATACTTCTTTTCAATTACCTTCAAGTAGCAGCTATCCTGCAGAAATAGTTGGTTTTTTCCCTATCAAGGCCTGATTCCCCACAGCCTCAGCCATGAAGGCAGCTACATCTCCTCTGAAAATCATTAAGCCAGGTTTAGGTGTATTCTCATAGCTGACTTTGACCTTTCCTTTCTTGGAGAAGTTGGTAAGTCCTGCCGGACGTACGATGGTAAAAGGGATTCCCGATTCTACCAACAGGTTTTCCTGTCGTTCATGATCAGCATAGGCAGGTCCTATGTTGCTGTTTTGTATCATCATCCTAAACCACCAAGGAATATCATCCAGAGTTTCATGAACGCCCCATGCTGAGCAGATCACAATCTGAGAAAGCGGATTCTCAGCATGAAGCTCGATTAGGTTTTGCATGACCTTCGAAAGGAAAGTAGGCGGCGTTCGCAAGGGTGCCCAAGGGAAGTCGGAAGTTCTTGATACATTAAGCGCACTTACTACTGCCTCACATCCTTGGATGGCATTCTTGAGAGCTACTTTATCTGCAGGCGTTCCTTCGAAATAAGTTACAGTAGAAAGCTTGGGAGATATCTTCCCCATATCTCTCACCAAACAGTTTACCTCATACCCAAGGTTTAAGCATTCTTCCAAAAGGAGTTTTCCTGTTCTACCTGTAGAGCCGAGGATAAGGATTTTCATAAGTTTACATACTTCTTCTGTATTGCCCGCCTACTGAAAATAAGGCATGGGTGATCTGGCCTAAGGTACATACTTTCCCAGCTTCCATCAGGGCTTCAAACATATTGCCGTTTTGTAGGGCGGTTTCCTGAAGTTTTTTGAGTGCTGCAGGAGCTGCTTCCTGATGGGTAGCATGCAAATTCTCCAGATTGGTGATCTGAATCTCTTTTTCTTCCGTGGTTGCTCTGATCACTTCCTTAGGAAGAATGGTAGGCGAACCTGTGGAGGAAAGGAAGGTATTCACCCCAATAATAGGATATTCTCCCGTATGCTTAAGGGTCTCATAGTACAGACTTTCTTCCTGAATCTTGGAGCGCTGGTACATGGTTTCCATAGCTCCAAGTACGCCTCCTCTGTCCGTGATTCTGTCAAATTCTATCAGGACAGCTTCTTCTACAAGATCTGTCAATTCTTCTATGATGAAAGCGCCTTGAAGCGGATTCTCATTCTTGGCTAGTCCAAGCTCATGATTGATGATCATCTGTATGGCTACAGCCCTTCTCACACTTTCCTCTGTAGGCGTAGTGATAGCCTCATCATAGGCGTTGGTGTGAAGGCTGTTACAGTTGTCATAGATGGCGTAGAGTGCCTGAAGAGTCGTACGGATATCGTTAAAGTCGATCTCTTGAGCATGCAGGGACCTCCCGGAAGTCTGGATATGGTACTTCAGCTTTTGTGAGCGAGCATTTGCGCCATACTTATACTTCATGGCCTTAGCCCAAATCCTCCTAGCCACACGTCCTATCACGGCATACTCCGGATCTACTCCATTGGAGAAGAAGAAGGATAGGTTAGGTGCGAACTCATCTATGTGCATGCCTCTGGCTAGGTAGTATTCCACAAAGGTGAACCCATTGGAGAGGGTAAAAGCCAACTGCGAAATGGGATTAGCACCAGCTTCCGCTATATGGTAGCCTGAAATGGAAACAGAGTAGAAATTTCTGACCTTATGATCTATGAAGTACTGCTGCACATCTCCCATCAGTTTGAGGGAGAATTCAGTAGAGAAAATGCAGGTATTCTGGGCCTGATCTTCCTTGAGAATGTCCGCCTGAACGGTACCTCTCACGGCGGCCAGTGCCTTGGCTTTGAGTTGCTGGTAGACGTCAGGATCAAGTATCTGATCACCTGTGAGTCCCAGTAGCATAAGGCCTAGTCCATCATTCCCTTCAGGAATTTCTTCTTCATACTTAGGTCTGGGCAGGCCCTTATCGTCATATAGCTCCTTGAATTTGGCTTCCACCAGATGCTCAAGTCCATGTTCTTTTATGTAAATCTCACATTGCTGATCTATGGCCGCGTTCATGAAGAAGGCACTGATGGTAGCTGCAGGACCATTGATGGTCATGGAAACAGAGGTAGTAGGATTACACAGATCAAATCCTGAATATAGCTTCTTGGCATCATTCAGAGAACTGATGTTCACTCCGCTATTACCCACCTTCCCGTAAATATCAGGTCGGTGATCTGGATTTTCTCCGTAGAGGGTTACAGAGTCGAAGGCAGTCGAAAGGCGCTTGGCAGGCATGCCCATGGAGAGGTAGTGGAAGCGCTTATTGGTACGCTCAGGTCCTCCTTCTCCGGCAAACATACGGGTTGGATCTTCTCCCTTTCGCTTGAAGGGAAATACGCCGGCTGTATAGGGAAATTCTCCAGGGACATTTTCCTGAAGGGACCACTTTAGGATCTCGCCCCAATCCTGGTACTTAGGCAGAATAACCTTGGGGATTTTGTTATGAGATAGGGTCTTAGTGTAATTCTCTACAGTGATGTCTTTGCCTCTGACTTGGTAGGTGAAGTTATCCTGAGAATATGCCTCTTTCTTATCTTTCCATTTCTCAAGAATTTCCAGGTTTTCTGCTGATAGTTCCTGCCTTAACTTATTCTTTGCGGATGCTAAGGACTCAGTAGCCTGAGAATCTTCTATGAGCTTTATGGCTTTATCCAGCGCAAAGAGGTTTCTGGCAATTTCACTTTGAGCCTCTGCATCCTGATTATAGGTGCGAATGCCTTCACTGATCTCAGAAAGGTACCTCACTCTGGAAGGAGGGATGATGTACTGCTTTTCGCTTTGGGCAGTGGTTTCATCCCCAGATTTAGAAGAATCCTCTTTCCAGATTCTGGAGAATATAGCCTCGAACAAGTCATTTACGCCGGGATCATTGAACTGGGAAGCGATGGATCCATAGACAGGCATGCTGTCTACAGGCTCCTCCCATAGCTCATGGTTACGCTGGTACTGTTTTTTGACATCTCTTAGCGCATCCAAGGCGCCTCGTTTGTCAAACTTATTGATGGCGACTACATCTGCGAAGTCCAGTATGTCTATCTTCTCTAACTGGGAGGCAGCCCCAAATTCCGGTGTCATCACATACACGGAAAGATCTGCATGATCCACGATCTCTGAGTCTGACTGACCTATACCGGAAGTTTCCAGTATGATCAAATCAAAGCCTGCTTGTCTCAGAATGGCTATGCTGCTGTCCATATGCTTATTCAGGGCCAGATTATATTGGCGCGTAGCCAGTGATCGCATAAACACTCGCTCATGTCCAATGGCATTCATGCGGATTCTGTCTCCTAAGAGTGCTCCTCCAGTTTTTCTCTTGGAAGGGTCTACAGATATGATAGCCAGTGTTTTCTCTGGATAAGTAGTCAGGTAGCGCAATACTAATTCATCTACTAAACTAGACTTACCTGCTCCCCCTGTACCTGTGATTCCTAAAACGGGTATGGTACTTTCCTTTTGCCCCTCCTGTAGCTTATCTATCCATTCCTGATGTTCTTCCGGAT
>JBCBKZ010000086.1:6915-12280 GCA_038520955.1 Bacteroidota bacterium
AGAAAACCATCCGGAAGAACATCAGGAATGGTTTTCTACAGCAGAAATGAGTTGGGCAACAGCCAAATAATTCTTTGTATCAGCTCTTTTCAGTTGACCGTTTAGGTTTACCCCCAGTGGATAGTCGCATTTCTCTAGGAGATCATTGATCATGCCTTGTAGGCCCATGGTTCTCCCATCATCAGGAGAGTAGATTCGACAGATGCCATAAGCATGTAGCTCCTCTATCTCGTGAGGGAGAATGGTTCCACCCCCACCACCAAAGAGCTTGATATGACTTGCTCCCTTCTGCTGGAGTAGATCATAGGCATATTTGAAGAACTCAATATGTCCTCCCTGGTAGGAAGTAATGGCTATTCCTTGCACATCTTCTTGTATGGCAGCATCTATGATCTCATGCACGGGGCGATTATGACCCAAGTGGATGACCTCTGCGCCTGAACGTTGGATGATTCTGCGCATGATGTTGATGGCAGCATCATGGCCATCAAAGAGGGAACCCGCTGTCAGGATGCGGATTTTATGTTTAAGGGAGTACGGAGCTACTTTTTGCATAGCTGTTTTCTTTTCTCTATTTATTAAACCCGGGGGGTAGAGACGCGATGCATCGCGTCTCTACGGATGTATTTATTTCATGTAGACGCAAAATTTTGCATCTCTACAGGTGTATCTTTTTTGTGTAGACACAAAATCTTGTGTCTCTACAAAGGAATATTTCCATGTTTCTTTTTAGGCATGCTGTCTACCTTGTTTTCCAGCATGGCAAATGCCTTGATCAGTTTCCTTCGGGTATTGTGCGGGAGAATGACTTCATCTATGAAGCCTCTTTCAGCAGCAGTATAAGGATTTGCAAACTTATCTGCATACTCCTGTTCTTTCTCCTTGAGCTTTTCTTCAGGATTATCAGCCGCCTGAATTTCTCGCTTAAAGATGATTTCACTGGCTCCTTTGGCACCCATTACGGCTATCTCTGCTGATGGCCATGCGTAGTTCATGTCTGCCCCTATGTGCTTGGAGTTCATCACATCATAGGCACCGCCGTATGCTTTCCGGGTAATGACAGTTACTTTGGGGACGGTAGCTTCACTGAGTGCGTAGAGTAGCTTTGCGCCATTGGTGATGATCCCATTCCATTCCTGGTCCGTCCCAGGTAAAAAGCCCGGTACATCTACCAGCACAAGTAGAGGAATATTGAAGCAGTCGCAAAAGCGCGTAAAACGAGCTGCCTTACGGGAACTCTCTACATCAAGTACCCCTGCCAGACTCATGGGCTGATTAGCTACTATGCCTATGCTTCTTCCTGCCAGTCTACTAAAGCCTACCACTATATTTTCCGCATAGTCTTTATGAATCTCAAAGAAGGAGTCTTCATCTGTAATGCCAGCTATCACCTCACGCATATCGTAGGGCTGGTTAGCATTCTCTGGAACAATCTTGTTCAGCTCTTCTCTTACCTCTTCCCCTAGCTCAAATGGAAGGCTTGCCGGCTGCTCTTCACAGTTCTGGGGAAGGTAACTGAGGAGTTTCTTCACCTGATTCAGGCAGTCTACATCGTTAGCAGCAGTAAGGTGAGTTACACCGGACTTGGTCGCATGTGTATGGGCACCTCCCAGTTCTTCTGAGCTTACTTCTTCATTGGTAACGGTCTTCACTACATTAGGGCCGGTTACAAACATATAACTGGTCTCTTCCACCATAATGGTGAAGTCTGTCATAGCCGGCGAATACACGGCTCCTCCTGCACATGGGCCCATAATGGCTGAGATCTGTGGAATGACACCGGAAGCCTTTACGTTTCTATAGAAGATATCTGCATACCCTCCCAGAGAACGCACCCCTTCCTGGATTCTAGCACCTCCACTGTCATTAAGACCTATAAGCGGGGCACCTACCTTCATAGCCATGTCCATGATCTTGCAAATCTTTTCCGCATGAGTCTCTGATAATGCTCCCCCGAAAACCGTAAAGTCCTGGGCAAAGACATACACCAGTCTACCATTCACAGTACCATAGCCTGTTACTACTCCATCTCCATAGAATACCTGCTTCTCCATCCCGAAGTCCTTGGTTCTATGGGTAACAAGTCCTCCTATTTCTTCAAAAGATCCAGGGTCCATGAAAAGATGAACCCTTTCTCTGGCTGTGAGCTTACCTTTCTGGTGCTGTTTATCTATGCGGACCTGCCCTCCCCCTAAGTGAGATTGGTCAATTTTTTCCTGAAGTATATTGAGTTTATCTGTCATGTCTAGGATGTACGATTTTGACGCCAGCTATCATTGGCATTTACAGGTGGAGTTAATTGTTTGGATGCTTCCAGAAACAGCTTGAGTCCTACCTTGGCAGCTATTTCCTGCTCCTTTTTACTGGCCTCCAGTATGCTTTCGGGAGAATAGAATTTCTTCACAAAGTGGGTATCAAATTCTCCAGAAGTAAAGGCCTGATGTTCGCAAACAAATTTCCCGAAGGGTAGGGTAGTAGCTATCCCCTCAATTTTGTAGGCCTGTATGGCTTCTATCATGAGCTGGATGGCCTCTTCTCTGCTGGCTCCATAAGTGATTAGCTTCGCTATCATGGGATCATAGTAGATGGGAATATCCATGCCTTCCTCATAGCCATCATCTACCCGTATGCCTTCTCCTTCGGGTATTTGATAGCTGGTTAGGGTACCCACATTGGGGAGGAAGTTATCGAGTGGATCTTCCGCATACACGCGTAGCTCCAAAGAGTGCCCTTGTATGTTCAAGTCTTGCTGTGAGAAAGAAAGTACTTCTCCTCTAGCTACTCTGATCTGCTGCTCCACCAGGTCTATTCCAGTGATCATTTCTGTAACCGGGTGCTCTACCTGCAGGCGGGTATTCATTTCCAGAAAGTAGAAGTTCTTGTCGGCATCCAATAGAAACTCAACGGTTCCGGCTCCTATGTAATCACAGGCTTTGGCCACCTTTACGGCAGCATCTCCCATGCTCTTCCTGATTTCAGGCGTTAGGACAGCTGAGGGGGCTTCTTCCACTACTTTCTGATGCCTGCGCTGTACACTACACTCCCTTTCAAACAGATGGACTACATTTCCATCTGTATCTGCCAGTACCTGTATTTCTATGTGTCTGGGGGAGGTGACGTATTTCTCTATGAATACCGCTCCATTTCCAAAGGCAGAGGTAGCCTCACTAATGGCTCTTTCCATCTGCTCAGGCAGTTCTTCCACATTTTCTACTATCCGCATTCCTTTTCCTCCTCCTCCTGCTGAAGCTTTGATGAGAATAGGAAAACCGACTTTGACACCTATCTTCTTGGCTAACTCTACATCTGTGATGGCTTCTTCTATTCCCGGTACCATGGGGATGTCGTACTCCTTGACAGCCTCTTTGGCAGAAAGCTTATCTCCCATGACCTTGATGGCATGAGGTTTAGGACCTATGAAGATGAGCCCACTTTCTTCTACCTTTTGTGAGAAGGTCGCATTCTCACTCAGAAAGCCATATCCGGGATGGATGGCATCTGCCCCTACATCTTTTGCTGCCTGTATGACAGTGTCTATTTGTAGGTAGGACTCTGCTGAGGGAGGAGGACCTACCAATACGGCCTCATCTGCGAAACGTACATGTGGCCCCTCTCTGTCAGCTTCAGAATAGATGGCCACTGTTTTCAGCCCCATCTTTCTGGCAGTGCGCATCACCCTGAGGGCAATCTCTCCTCTATTTGCTATCAGTATCTTTTTCATTGACCTATTCCATTTCGATTAACAACTGACCCTTCTCCACGGCAGCCCCCTTGGTAGCTTCAATATTCTTCACTACGCCTTCTCCTTCTGCCTTCAGGATATTCTCCATTTTCATGGCTTCCAAAATTAGGAGAGGATCTCCTTTCTGGATTTCTGTTCCCTCTTCTACCAGAATATCTAATATTAACCCAGGCATAGGAGCATTAATGAATTTCTGCTTTTGAGAACCTCCTGTTGAGAACCCCAGCTCTTTTACCAGTAGATCCAACTCATCCTTGATTGCCAGAGAGTAGGAATTTCCATTGACCAGCATTGACACTTCTTTCTTAGTCAGATCAATGTTCAGTATTTCTACCTGATAAGACTGATGGTGGTCAAGTAAGTGGTAATGTGAAGAGCTTTGTTGAACGATATTCAGGGAGTCCAGATCCTCAGCTTCCAGCTCAAAGACTGAATCTCCCACCTGTACAGAGAATTTATTCATAGTTGGACGAAATGATTTTTTTCTCGCGAAACTTATTCTTTGTTACTCTAACTAATTCAATCCTACTTTTTCTGCCCCTAAGCTCAACATTTCCTATATCAGCATACCCAAATCCTGATTTCTTCATAGGGATAAGCTCTATCAACCCTTTGGATACCAGTAGTTTGGAAGAGGTAGAATTACACATTCCTTGGATTCTTGCTGTGGTATTCAACACATCTCCAGTGAAGATGATCTCTTTTTTGATGATACCAATTTCTCCTGTAGTTACCTCCCCAAAATATAGTCCTGCCTTGAACTCAGGCACCAGACCATAGGTTTCCAGATAATAGGAGCTTAGATGTTTAATTTGATCTTCTAACGCGAAGAAACAGTTGATACAATTGGCATCCTGTAAGCCTGCTTCCATTTCCCAAAAAACGACTACTTCATCTCCCACATACTGGTAGATTTTGCCTTTATGCGCTACGATGGGATCCGTCAGATCCTTAAAGAAGTCATTTAGAAGCTGGAAGTACTGTATATGGCCTAGTTTTTCTGCTATGGTAGTAGAGGACTTCATGTCCAGGAACATGAAGATTCTCTTTTCTATCTTAGGATGGTGATATTTTCCCAGAATAAAGTCTTTTAGTACGCCTTGTCCGAATTTGTCACTTACCTGGAGAATGAATAGCATCAGGATGAAGGTGGCGCTCCAGATTAATACAATGATGAGGGAGAACGGACTAGCCAGGAATAAGCGGGTTCCATTCACCGCTTCCGCATCAAATAAACTGGTGGACAAAAGAATGCAATTATAGACATGTACGCCAGCCCCAATGATGATGTACAAGAGAACGAAGTAGAATATGGCTTTAAACCTGAGATTATACCCAAAGGATTTTCTTTTCATTCGAGGGAAGAGATAGAAGATCTCAAAGCTTCCCAGAAAGAGGCCTGCAATGAATGCTATGGTGGGTGTCAACCAGATGGCTTCAGAAAAATTGTAAGCCATTCCGTTGGGGTAATGACCATTATCTCCCAGGAGAGAATACTCGTGTAGCGTCATGAGGAGCATCCCAAATGCCCACCCAAAGGCTAGTAGCAGTACCTTGCCAAAATCAACCTTGAATTTGATCCAAAACGCTTGGGTCATAGTTTCTGTTGTTCCCGAATATACT
>JBCBKZ010000870.1:0-2411 GCA_038520955.1 Bacteroidota bacterium
AGGGGACTCAGTTTGATGTAGTGATGGACGCCGTAGGAAAGACTTCTTTTTCTCATGCAAAGAAGAGCTTAGTGAAGGGGGGTACATTTATCACGGTAGCCTTTGTGCCTTCTCTCTTTCTGGAGCAGATCAAGGAGAATGTCATGGGAGATAAAAAAATTATCATGGGAGCCTCTACAGAAGAACAGCAGGACCTGGTATTTCTGAAGGAGCTGGTAGAAATAGGAAAATTAAGACCGGTAATTGATAAGCAATATCCCTTTTCTGAAACACGTGCTGCTCATGCTTATGCAGAGAGCGGGCACAAAAGAGGAAATCTGGTTATCCAAGTGGCTTAAGACATAGTTCCCTTTAAAGAACTCAGGAGCAATTCTGTGTTAAGTGGGAGTTGTTCCCTGAGTTTTTGTTTTTGGGTGACTTAAAAGTGTCATACCGCTGGGCTTTTGCGTAGGATAGAGACGTCAAACGGTATCTAGCGGGCAAATGGAAACCTGGAGTTAAAAGGGTTTTGGATAGGACCTATTTCCATGTACTAACCCCTTCGCACATTCCCCATCCCCTATGAAAGGGATTCTCTCATTCAATAATTTTTAAATTATTCTAGGTACTTACGCATGCTTCATGGCTAACCTCTTCCTAATCCTGCTAAGGGATTCTGGTTTTACCCCCAGGTAGCTGGCGAGTTGATACTGAGGAACTCTGGTAACAAGGTCTGGCCTGGTTTCGAGTAAGTTAAGATAACGTTGTTCGGGTGTTTTTGTGATGTAAGAGGCCATCATTTCCTGCGCCCTACCATGATTAGATTCGGAGGAAACCCTGCAAAGAGACTCCATCCTGGGGAAACGCTTGAACATTTTCTGCTCATTCTCAAAGGTCACTGACATGAGAATACAGTCTTCCACACATTCCAAGTAATGGGTAGAAGGAACCTGGTTGACATAACTTAAAGAGGAGGAAATATTGCCTCCTTCTGTATAGAAGGCTGTGGTTCTTTCTTCTCCATCTATGAGGTAGTACTGCCTTACAATGCCTTTGAAATTATGATAGGATTTATGAGCTACCTGCCCTTCTTCTAGAAGTATAGTCCCTTTAGGAAACTCCTTCAACTCAACGTTTTCGAGAATAGCTTCCCTTTCTTCTGTGGTTATGGGCATTTCCTCTTCCAATTGACGGAAGAGCTCATCCATTAATGCTTTCAAGTGTGCTTTCATGGTACTATAAGATACGAAGATTGGAAGAGTTAGATGGGAAATATGTCGGAAAAAATAAGGCAGAAGAAGATTTTTATATGGTTTAGAACCTGGATGTAAGATTGGGACGCTTGACTCTATACTGTAACACAAAGGACAGGACTACATCTAAGTGATAAACCCAAAAAGATGATGAAATCTCTCCTTTATTCAGCTTTCATGATAACAGGTAGTTTACACGCCCAGCAATACCTTCAAGACACAGAAAATATGCTCTTTAAGCAGATTCCTAAACAAGAATATGATGTACAGCTTCTGTATTATACAGATAAGGCGGTTCAAGGCAGAAATGTGAAAGAGGTTCTGGAGAATTCTCAACATATCCTGGTTCAACTTCTTGAGGAAATTCCTGAGAATAAAATTCAGTACAGTTACGGCATTGGAAAATGGAGTGTGGGACAGGTCCTCCAACATCTCATAAGCTATGAGAGAATCATGACTGAAAGGGCCATGATCATTGCCGGAGAAATTATAGGAGACTATCAATATCAGGTCTACACTCAGTCTTCTACCGCCGCTGGAGGAAGGAACAAAACAAAATCTCAACTTGTCGAGGAGTTTTTGAAAACACGAAACAACACCATTGAGATTTTTAACAGCTTTTCTGAAGAACAGCTTCTGGCTATTGGCAGATTGGACAGCTTTAAAACCTCAGTGAGAATGATCAGCCTCTGTATATCAGGCCATCAAACCCATCATTTTCAGGTACTGAAAGAAAAGTATAAGGTGTTTGGGGAGTAAGTAAGAGATCAAATTTAATCAACTGATAAGAGCCTGTCATGGCGGCGGACTATGGGGCCTGGATTTGCGGGTCAGCCGCCATCTCTAATCTGAAGGAGTAATGCTGAGATCCCAGCTGACCCTTCAAGCAATTCGCTACAAACCCACTGGGATGTTGTGATCGGGCTGCTTTATTGGGACGCTTTTTATTGATCACTTCCTGAGAAGCCTTAATAATATAGTCCACCTATTCCAGGAGGAAGGATAGTTAGCACAGAAAAGCCCATAGGGCTGACACCTCCGTAGAAAAAAGGAAATTACATAAGAAGCTCCATAGGAGCGGTATCTATAGGAGCCCCTCCGGTATGTAGGAAACATTTAGCTGCTATTTTTCCTGCTTCCCTGCAAACCCCTCCTTACCTGTGGGGTTAACACATTATG
>JBCBKZ010000871.1:0-2409 GCA_038520955.1 Bacteroidota bacterium
CTTCATCCCCTATAAAATCTACAGTACTGTCGGCAGGATTTTCACATAAGTCATCAGGATCCACTGACAGATTTGTTGTAGAAAAGGAAACAGAATCATCAGCTGGGTATTCTGCATCATCTGATATGGCAAATACCTTAAATTCCTGAGGGGTTCTGAAGTTCCCGTAGCTAGAAGTGATATTCAGACTTAAGGCTACAGAGTCCACGATGAAAAACTGATCTCTTTGATCACTTAAGGAGAGAGAGAAATCCCAAAGATCTGTTTCTACCGCAAACTGAGTATAAACGGAAGACTTAAGGGTTCCAAACTGCTGATCATCCAGCGTACCCAATAGCTTATCAGAGGTGAAGCCAGTTACACTTCTACTTGATAGCCTGGTATCTATGTCTAAGGTGAGCGTATCAGTGAATCGTATTTCGATCAGGTCAGTGGCAGGCAGCACATCCTTACCGGTATCACTTGGATCAGGCTCATCACAGGCACTGAAAATAAATATGGCTGCCCCAAAAAACAGTGGCAGCCATATGTTTTGATATCTAGCAGCTAAATTCCTAGCTGACAATATCTGTATAAAGTTTATTATACCCTTCGACAAAGGACTCTTTATCATTCGTGTCGAAATAGATCTTTTCTGACTGAACTTCTTCAATGTATTCTTCTATTTTTTCATCAACGGTAGGATGACCCTTAGTAACTACGTCAGACAGAGCAATTCCTCCTTTGATTACCCCAACGTAATTGTTCTCATTGTAGTTGTCCAACTCTTTGTCTCCTATCCCGTCCACACGAACTTTGTCCATGTAGTCAAGAGGAAGCTCCTGAGAGTATCCGTTGTTATACACAGTGAACACCGTTTTGGTATTCTTGAACATCGGATCATCCTGATAATGAGTTCGCAAATATAAGGGAATAAATGAACTCATCCAGTCATGACAATGTATGATGTGTGGAGGCCATCCAAGTTTTTTCACAGTTTCAATGACTCCCTTACAGAAAAAGATAGATCTTTCGTCGTTATCAGTGTGGAATGCATCATTTGCATCGGTGAGGACAGACTTGCGCTTAAAGTAGTCCTCGTTATCTAAAAAGTAGACCTGTAACTTGGCGTTTGGTATGGAGGCTACTTTAATAGTTAAAGGTTTCTCTTCTCCCGCTACTCTAATGTTGATCCCAGAAAGTCTCACTACCTCATGAAGTCTGTTTCTTCTTTCATTAATGACACCAAACTTAGGCATGAAAATGCGAATTTCGTGTCCTTTTTCCTGGAGTTTTTGAGGCAGCAAGCGTATCAAATCAGCAGCAGAACTTAATTTTAGGAAAGGATCAATTTCGGAAGTTACATAGAGAATCCTGAGTTTTTTGTTCATATCAATTGAGTTAAGGAATGATATCGCTGTTGATTGCGCGTTCCAGCGTGCTATAAATTCCTCGCAAAAATACGAAAAAAAGTTTGCCTAGACAATGGAAGCCTCCTATATTGGCCCTCTTACCCTTTTCTTAGTATGAAAGTAATCCGAGAGCTAGGTGCTCTGCGGGCATTTAGCGCCAGTTTACCCAGAGAGGTAAGCCTGGGACTAGTACCTACCATGGGGGCGCTACATGAAGGCCACCTAAGCCTGGCGAGAAGTGCCATAGAAGAGAATGACCTTACCATGGTCAGCATCTTCGTAAATCCTACCCAGTTTGGTCCAAATGAAGATTTTGAGCAGTATCCCAGAAGCCTGGAAAAGGATGCCAGTATGCTGGAAGAGCTGGGCGTAGACATCATTTTTGCCCCTAATGTTCAGGATGTTTATCCAGGAGAAAAAACCTATATATCCTTTCAGTTGGAGGAATTAGGAGAAAGATTATGTGCCCGGAGTAGGCCTGGACATATGGAAGGGGTACTCCAAGTAGTCTCCATTCTCTTTCACCTGACTAACCCTTCCCGTGCCTATTTTGGCTTAAAAGACTACCAGCAGTGTCTCATCATTCAAAAACTGGTATCTGAACTTCATTTTCCTTTGGAAGTGGTTCCTTGCCCTATCATCAGAGAATCAGATGGTTTGGCCATGAGTTCACGAAATATGTACCTGAATGAGGAAGAAAGGAAGCAAGCTCTATTTTTATCCGCTACACTGGGACATTTGAAAAAAAACTTTTCTGACTTCTCTACTGTAGAAGATATGCGTACCTTTGTCGCCCGTCAGCTGGATGTATACCCTTTGGTACGCCTGGATTACTTTGAGGTGCTAGACGGTGACTCTTTATCAGAAATTCAGTCACTACCGTATAAGGGTAAAACACACGCATTCATCGCTGCCTATCTGGGAAAAACACGGCTAATAGACAATTTACGTCTTAAGTGAGATTACCTGATTGCCAGTAGTATGATGTTACAAATATTTAAGTCAAATTTTGACTTAA
>JBCBKZ010000872.1:0-2400 GCA_038520955.1 Bacteroidota bacterium
CCCAAAAAAAGTGAAGCCAACATTAATACGATGATTAATGCTGGCTGTGATAGAGGCCTATATTCTTACTAATTCTAATCGTCTACAGTTCTTCTGTCTCCATGCACATACAAGGCTATCTTATGATTTAGCTCCAGAGGTTTGAAAGGCTTGGAAACATGCCCATCCATTCCTGTTTCTTTTACTTTAATCCGGGTTAAGGCCAAGGCAGAAGCAGTTAGCGCTATGATGGGAAGCTTTTCAAATTTCTCTCCATCCATCTCCCTGATCATCTTAGTGGCTGTATAGCCATCCATCTCAGGCATTTGTAGGTCCATGAGTACTAGCATATACTCATTCTCCTGAACCAGCTCTGTAGCTATCTTTCCGTTATCAGCTATATCCATGCTCAGTCCCCATTTTTTCAGAAACCGAGAGGCTACTATCTGGTTTACCTTATTATCCTCCACCAGCAGGATTTTCTCTCCATTAAATGTGCGTAGTAAGCCTTCCTCCTCAGAAAAATTATGTAGGTCCTTCAACTTCTTCTTACTCTCTCCCACATTTAGGGTGAAGTAAAAGGTAGAACCTATCCCTTCTTTACTGTCTAGCTGTATTTCGCTACCCTGGAGCTCCAACAATCTTTTGGTGATGGCTAAGCCTAAGCCAGTTCCTCCGTACTTCCGGGTAATGGTAGAGTTGGTTTGGGTAAAGCTTTCAAAAATGTGATCCTGCTTATCTTCGGGAATGCCAATACCTGTATCTATTACTCTGAAGTTGAGCCAAAGTTCCTGATTAACCTTTTCCTCCAGCTGAATGTCCAGTGTAACAGACCCTTTTTCGGTAAACTTAATGGCGTTTCCTACCAGATTATTGAGTACCTGAGTCAATCGGGTGGGATCTCCCACGATAACCTTAGGTACTCCTTCACCACACACAAAATCCAGTCCAATCTTTTTCTTCTCGGCCTTTACCCCTAATCCTTTATTAATACTTTGCACAATGTCACTCAAGCCAAAGTCTATTTTCTCAAATTCCAGCTTGCCAGATTCTATTTTGTTGTAGTCCAGAATATCATTGATCAATACCAAAAGATTTTCCCCTGAGAACTTTAAGGCCTTCAGACTATCTATCTGATCTTTCCTGGGGTCTTCCTGGAGAAGAATATTCGTGAGGCCTATAACCGCATTCATGGGAGTACGGATCTCATGGCTCATATTGGAGAGGAAGTTGGTTTTTGCAGTGGCCATTCTTTCTGCTTCCTCTTTGGCGTTGATAAGTGCTTGTTGAAATTCTTTACGGGCTGAGATGTCTCTTACGATGGCTATGTATACCTCTTGGCCAGAGGTTTCTATTTTACTGATAGATAAGTCTATAGGAAAAATTCTCCCCTCCTGATCCAGGGCAGAAGTTTCCATGGGAGAAGGGTCTACCTGACCTTTAAAATGAGTATCAAATATTTCCAGGAAAGAAGGTTCTCCATCCAGGGCAAACTCCCGGATGGAACCACCTCTCTTTTCGTCAGATGAAATCTTAAAAATATGCTCTGCAGATGCGTTGGCAGAAAGGATCAATCCTTCCTCAGAAAAGGTGATGATTCCATCTATCACACTCTGGGTAATAGTAGATACATAGGTTTCGCTCTCCTCCTGTATCTGCTTATTGAGTGCCATGACCTCCTCTGACATCAGCTTCATAGAGCGCTCATTCTTCCGCCTCTCCTCATCCGACTCTTCATACGTTTGGCTGATCAACTCCAGTAGCTTTTCTACTGGAATTGATCCATCGGCAGATTTTCGCTTCAGTCGCTTAACCTGCCGTTCCAATAATTTGTGCATTAGACTTTCTCTTTAAGCAGCGTTATGGTCATGGTCTGATTATGCAACTGACAATGTCCTACTTCTACGTGAGGGGAGATTTCTCCATAAGAATAGAATCCTATCTGTCTGGTATTTTCTCCCATAATGTCTTTCACAGACTCTACCTCATCTCCAATTCTCTGTCCCAACACCATCTTTCTTCCTACACAGCTAATCAGGATAGCTAAAGAAGGTTCTGCTTCATCTTGAAAGGATTCAAATCTGGCAAACTCCGCTGCCTGGGAAGCTCCATCTACCAGATGGTCAAAATTGGCCATCATAAGTTGAGCCTCATATGTCTCGGGGATGTCTCCAGCGAAAGTCATACTTTGACTTTCTTCATCTATAGAGAGAATGGTTCTTACAAGCCCACTTTCATCCTGGTCTTCCGGCTTGATCATGAGAGGAAATAGCAAGGCGCTTCCAGGAAGTTCTTCTGCTTTCTCTCCAAGATATTCTTTGTAAAGCTGCAGGGCAGGCTTTCCATCCAGCTCGTACAGTACGTTAGAGTCTGATTTGGTAACTTTTCTTGATGGGCCAAATGGATCCCATCCTCCTACTG
>JBCBKZ010000873.1:0-2400 GCA_038520955.1 Bacteroidota bacterium
ACATTCGTGCTTATAGGCGTTTGTGTCCTTCTCATTATGATGCTCAAGCGAGAAGGGTACTACTTCTTTGTCCGTACCAGTAGTTGGGCAGCCTATACGCTCATTGTGATCCTAACTTTATTTAGCTGGGATAACAGTATAGCCAGGTTTAACCTGGACCTCAGTAACAGAAGACCTATTGAGGGAATGTATCTCACCAAGCTGGAGGATCATGTCCTACCTATTCTTTTGGAGAATACTCACTTAGCCCTTAAAGATTCTGAGGCTACCGTCAAGTACCTGAACGCACTAGAGCAGAAAATGCTGGACTTCAGAAAGGAGTATCATACTAGTTCCTGGCTTTCGTGGAACCTTGCTGACCACCGCACCCACCTGTTTTTAGAAAGTCAGGGATACAAAGCTATTCAGGATGCCATACAGGTCCGTAAGGCTCATCCCAAGTCATGGGAAGATCAGCAGAATACAGGGAATGAGGCATTTTCTACCCTTAGATAACCAGTCCTCTCACATTTAAGTACTGCTCAAATCTGGATTTGTCCTCCTTAGTTTGGAAGGACCTTTTCTCTATGTACAGAAAATGGATAGAAGAGATATAGAGAATATAGTAACTGGCCGTCTGAGTAACCTTATTAAAGGTTTCCCAGGGATATACTCCTTTTTTACCTGAGGAAGTTTTGGCCGTGATAGAATCATCATCTATTTCATACACCCTGGGTTTGAAAAAACCTCTGGCTCTCATTTCCTGGATTTGAGTCCAGTAAAAAATAGGAATGATGAGAAAGAAGGTAAGAATAATCCCATACCCTACTACCCCCAAAATCTGAATTCTACCTGAAGAGAAAGATGTCAGTAGCACATAGCCGATAAAACTGAATACAAGTGCAAACAGCATCCACTGTTTATCTTCAAAATGTCTTCTAAGAGCAAGTTTGAAGAGCTTCAAAGGAGAAAGTGATATGGAATTAGTAGTTATTGGCATAAAACTATGGAATACGATGAAAAATACGGGCTGCTTAAAGGGTTCTTATAGAATGTACGTAATCCTACTGAAGTAGATGATAAAAATTTATATTATTTTTCCAGATATATGTCTTATTATGAAAACCCCGGAAACACACAGCTTGTTTCTTCCTGATGAAAAAATATTGACATTTTTGGCTGCCCTCAGTGAACTTTCTGACCTCAGATGGGAGACTACTCCCAAAAAACATAGCTGGTCAGTGATAGACCATGAAAGAACCCCAATACTTGACATACGGCTTCCCTTAACATTCTCTCCTATTCCTGAGAATATCCTACTTAGTGAGTACCTGGATGAATTGGATGATATACATCCCCCCTACCTAATAGCTTTGATACAAGCTGGTGCAGCTGCACTGGGGTATGCTGAAGAGGGAGAAATCTACCTGCATAAGAATATCAAGAAGTACATGAAACGGCATAAGCGGGGGAAGGCCCAAATCAGCTACCTGAATAGCAAAGGAAAATCCAAGGCTGGTTCCAGAATACGGTTAGCTAATACCATCTCTTTCTTTGAAGATATTAATGAGAAACTGACTGAGTGGGAGGAAGATTATGAACCTAAAAGAATTATGTATAGCTGCTCAGCTCAACTTTGGGGCTTGCTATTCAAGTCTAATATCCCGCCTCCCTTTGAAAAAAAGGATGAACGCCTCATTAAGATTCCCAAGGATGTCCAAATCCCTAGCCTGGAAGAATTAATGGCTGTCAATAAATTTGTTAAGAAAGGGAAGGTTACCTTCCATGGCTCTCAGCCAGAATTAGAGAAACTGCTTCCTACATAGGGTTATGTCAGATTAGCGTTCGGCAAAGTTTCCAAAAATCGTATCCATGATACGTAGCAGCTGAGAATAATCTGCTTCATTCAGCTCTGACCAACCTACCTCTCTGCATTCTTTCACTATGGGCAGTACTTCCTCAATCTTCTTCCTACCATTAGGAGTAAGAAATATCTTGAATCTTCTTCTGTCCTTCCCGTCAATTTCTCTTTTGGTGAATCCTTTCTTGCACAGCAGATCAATGATACGGGTTACCGTAGGCGCATCCTTATAGGTTTTCTCAGCTATCTCGAATTGACTAAGGCCATCATGGGCATTTAGCACATCCAGAATTACCCACTGGTCTACCGTAATGCCGAAATTGGCAGCGGTAAACTTCCTCTGCATATACTGCTTTATCCGCTTGGCAGTACGCTCTATATAGAATCCGTATTGTGTAAGTTCCACGGTGGTTACGTTAGGTGCCGAAAACTCCCTCATACACTGGAAGAATAGCGTATTCGAAAAATTAGGATACAAACTATGTAAAAATTACTGTAAGTACCTGAAAAAATTGTATTTCCATTAAAAAACACCCAACATGTCCATGTTTTTCTTAAAC
>JBCBKZ010000874.1:0-2398 GCA_038520955.1 Bacteroidota bacterium
CGTATCTTTAACGGTGTATTTAGAGATACCATCCTGGTGGTAAGAGACTTATCTCGTGGAGAGGCTTATGGATGGAGAGTAAGAACTCTGTGTGGAGATGGAAATAACTCCGCTTACGCCAACAGCAGCTTTACTACTGCCATTAGCTGTACCAATCCTACCAACCTGACTAGTCAGGTACGACCTAATGGAAGATCTGCACGTCTTATGTGGAGCCCAAGCTCTACTAGAGCCAGATATCGCGTCAGGGTATTTGATAGCGCCGGCGATTTAATCGAAAATAGTAGATGGGATGATACTATGATGGTGGTCAGAGGACTTATCCCTGGAGAATCCTACACCTGGGGCGTACAAGGAAGATGCGGAGGTGGACAGAACACAGATGTGGTTACCAGTAGCTTTACAGCTGGTTCAGTGGCCGCAGGCTGTCAAGCTCCTACTGGCTTGAGCAGTGAAGTCAGTCCTAATGGAAGAAATGCACGCCTATCCTGGAATTCAAGCCCATCAGCTGACAGGTATGCTGTACAAGTCCGTGATAGCAATGGAGAAACAGTAGCTTCCAGAGTTTTTAAAGATACCATACTAGTGGTAAGAGGCCTTATTCCAGGTCAGGCCTATACCTGGGGCGTGAGAAGCAGTTGCGGAGGGGGAGATGTATCTGGTGTAGCCCAGAGCGGATTCTCTACACAAAGGTCAGCTGCGAGTACTTCCAGTGTGTCTGGCGGCTTAATTGCCTTCCCTAACCCATCTGCCCAGAATAAGGTTACCCTAAGTTGGGATGCCAGCACATTTACTTCGGTAAACATCCTGTCAAATCCTTCAGCCAATACTGAAACTGGGAATGTTTCTGTTGCTGTGCTGGATTACACTGGAAAAGCCCTCTATCAGACTCAGCAGGAATCAAGCCAGAATCAGATAGAACTAGATGTCTCTAGGGTAGCTGCTGGTCTTTACTTCATTCAGCTTACAGCCGAGAATGGACAGAAGGCTTCTATCAAATTTGTAAAAGAATAAACGCCCTAAAGCAATTTCATATCTATTGCCACCCTGCATCAGGGTGGCAATTTTTTTACCAAGTTTGAAGCTTTTCTGCTAACTTAACGGGAAACAAACTACTACTATGACATTACAAACCCCCAAGAGGCTTGCCCTCACGTGTATCTTTCTTATATCATTCCTTTTTACGGTTCATGCCCAAACGGCTATTGCAGAGAAGTCTGCCCTTCAGGAAGTAGGTGCCGCAGAAATGCAGGGATTCATTGATGCTGGAAAATACCCAGGTATCTCTACCCTCATCATTCAGGATGGAAAAGAAGTTCAACAAAATCTGTTTGGCCATGCCGACCTGGAGAATACGGAAAAGATGGATCGTTCTACCATCGTCAGGATATTCTCCATGACCAAGCCTGTAACGGCCATGGCCATGATGCAATTATTAGAAGAGGGTAAGTTTACCCTGGATGATAAGGTGTCAGATTTCATTCCCGCCTTTGCTGAAACTAAGGTTTATGCAGAAAAGGATGGAGAAATCAGCATGGAGGAGCAAGCTACTCCCATGACCATCAGACACCTTCTTACCCATACCTCTGGGATTACCTATGGATGGGACCCTAAGCATTATGTAGATTCTATGTATAGAGTGAGCGGCTTAAGTGGATGGGGAGATGGAACCTTGGAGGAGAAAATAAATATTCTTGCAAAAATGCCCCTTAAGCACCAGCCAGGTACCAAGTGGGAATACGGATTATCCATAGATATTGCCGGTTATATAGTTGAAAAGCTTTCAGGTAAGTCCTTAGGCGAGTACTGCGAAGTAAATATTTTTGAGCCCCTGGGGATGGATGATTCAGGATTCTATGTTTCTGAAGACAAGGCTGATAGATTAGCAGGTATGTACGCCAGGGATGAAGAAGGAAAACTCCAAAATACTGCCGCCCAATGGGGAAATTCCTTCTTGGAGAAACCCAGTATACATTATGGTGGTGCGGGTATGGTGTCTACACTGGATGACTATGCTAAGTTTTGTCAAACACTCCTGAATGGAGGTCAACTGGATGGAATTCGGGTATTGAAAGAATCTTCTGTGAAAACCATCATGAGTAACCAGCTCCCTGAAGGAGTAGTTTATCATCCCATGTTTGACTACGGACTATCAGGACAGGTAAATAAAGAAACAGGAGAATACCATTGGTCTGGCGCCGCTTCAACCTCCTTCTTCGTTCACCCAGGTTCAAATAGAATTATCGTAACTTTCTCTCAGGTATTTCCTTCAGATCAAACCTATTGGCGCACATTTAAAGGAATCCTGGACAACGCTATGGCAGAAAAATAGTCTTTCTTACAGATAATTAAGTTAGACAATACTTTAGAAGGTCTCTGAGATGCCTCAAAGACCTTC
>JBCBKZ010000875.1:0-2395 GCA_038520955.1 Bacteroidota bacterium
TGTTTTTTTCTTCGGTTTAAACTTAAAGGGATTATGTAATTCTATATACTTCTGCTTGTAGTTAATTCTTACTACAAACTGATTAAAAATGGCGTGTCCAATGATTCCATAAACAGGTTTTCCAAACATGCCTGAATAGGAAATCAAATCAGGTGGAAGCACCACCAATGGCATACCCTTCCCAAATACACCTGGTAACCTAAGATTTACATTTCTGGCTAAAACTGCCTCAACGGCGTCTCCTTCCCCCAAGCCTCTAATACTCACCTTACGAGTAGAGTCAAGCGATAAGAATCCTGTCACCATGGGCTCAGTAAGGATGGTAGTCTTTACCCCGGTATCCAGGATAAAGTTCATTTCAAATGAACCATTGATACTGACGGGAATCAGGATAATGTTATTTTGGATCTCAACAGGAATGCGGACCATCCTGGCGTCTCCTTCAAGAATAAATCCTGCATGGGCAGAATAAGGCATACTCAGTAATCCCACGCAAAGGAAGAGTAAGGAGGAAAGATTCCGGGCTTTATTTCTAATGCATTTAACCATCTCAGCAGAACCTTTAGGTTTAGTCTTTAATTGTAGGCCGTTCGGTAGCGTAAATGCCTCAGGAAGTAGGAATTAGCTACCTTATAATTGTACTTTAGAATTTACTGATTGTTTCAACCTTTTTCAAGTCAAAATTATCATGGAGTTTAATCAGGCGAAATTTACGATTAGACTTGAGTGGGGAAAACATGGGGTAGAAGTACTTTCTCCCATTTCAGATGTTCTGATCATCGTAGATGTTTTATCCTTTTCTACCAGTGTAGATATTGCTACCTCCAGAGGGGCTACCATTCTCCCATATCCATACAAGGATGATACTGCAAAGCGTTACGCGCAGGAAAAGGAAGCTATTCTTGCAGAGCGTAAACGTACCTTATCTCAGGCCCTGTCTCTTTCCCCTTCTTCTCTCCTACAAATAGCTTCAGGTACCAGATTAGTCCTCCCCTCTCCTAACGGATCTACGCTATCATTTTCGGCTGGGAAAACGCTTACCCTATGCGGTTGTCTGAGAAATGCGAAGGCAGTAGCAGAATATGCGAGGAGCCTGGGATCCCAAATAAGTGTAATCCCTGCAGGAGAAAAATGGGAGGACGGTTCTCTTAGAGTAGCTTTTGAGGATTGTATTGGAGCTGGAGCTATTATCTCCCATTTAGAAGGAACACTTTCCCCCGAAAGTCAATCTGCACTTGCAGTATTTAACGCATTTCAAACCCAATTACCCCAAGCACTAAAGGAGTGTAATTCTGGCAAGGAACTTATTGAAAGAGGCTTTGAACATGATGTAAGCCTCGCAGCAGAGCTGAATGTAAGTACCAATGTCCCAATCTTGAAAGACCACAGCTATTAAGGATATTCCATCAGTTAGGCACTTAGGTTTTCTGTCCTTCCAGTCCCTAAAGGTAGAATCAAAAATCATCCATCTCTCTACCATTCGTCATACTACACCGCCCGAGTATTCTTGATATTGAGGATGTAAGCAAGAATTTCATCCAGCAGTATTAATAAGACATTATGAAAAATATTCTCGTACCTACCGATTTTACAGATGTTGCATTCCTGGCATCTGACATAGCCATGAAACTTGCCCCCTCCTTACATGCAAAGGTCCACTTCTATTCAAGGGCCCACATACCACACAACTGGGAAGGCCCTTCTGAAAAAATGAAGGAAGAATTTCCAGAGGCTTATGAACAGTATGAGGAGGTAAAAGCTAACTTCAGACAACTGAAGGAAAGATATGCAGATGAGAAGACCTTAACGGAAATGAGCTACTCTTCTGGAGATTTAGTGGATATACTAGCCAAGTACATTGACGAGGAAGAAATCTATATGGTGCTCATGGGTTCCAGTGGAGCTGACGGGATGAAAGAGTTTCTTTTTGGGTCTAATACGCAAAAAGTGATCAAACAAGCTCACTGTCCTGTGCTGGTAGTGAAGCATCAACCAGAAAATCTGGAGTTTAAGAATATCGTATTCGCTTCTGACTTTCACCCAAGAGCCTTGCCTGCTTTTGAGAAGGTAGTGGACTTTGGATGGCATTTTGGATCACATATACATCTTTTACACGTATCTCCGCTAGACTCATGGAAAGAGCATGATGCAGGTGAAGAGGGGAATATAGAGCTCTTTGAAAAGGCCTGTTGGAAGCTGCCGTGTACAGTCCACAGATTCGACGATATGAATGTAGAGATGGGTATTACCCACTTTGCTACAGATACTCTGGCAGATATGATCTCTATAGCCCACTTTGGAGAGGATAACTACTTCAAGGGATTATTCAGAGGTAGTATCACTGAGTCTTTAGTGAATCACCTGGAGATCCCCATCATGGTGGTAAACACTAAGA
>JBCBKZ010000876.1:0-2388 GCA_038520955.1 Bacteroidota bacterium
CCAGATCTGGTTCCAAGTAGATGCCGTTTCTCCCAATTACCCAATCTAGCTTAGATGCTTGAATATCCTGTTCTGTTTGCCTATTACTGGCTACAATAGGGGAGAAGTTGGAGCCTTCTGAAGTTCCGAGTATGCTGGTATACACAATTTTCTTTACGCCACTTTCCTCGGCAGCTTCTATGACATTTCTGTGTTGTTGTACCCTGGGTCCCGGAGCTCCATTAGCAGATAGTAGTAAGACAGCATCCACTCCTTTTAGAGATTCCAGAAAGGAAGACTTGTCATTATAATCACCCCTTCTCACTTCTACACCCAAATGTTCTGCTTTGGCGTGTGTCCTGGCAAGCGCGATGACTGATTCAGGACCCACTAATTCTTTGAGGGCTTCCACTATGGCGGAGCCAAGTTGGCCACTGGCGGCAGTTACAGCTATTTTCATGATTAAGGTTAAGTCTAAGCTTAGGTTTAAGTTAAAAAATAAGGCTTAATAAAGGTAGGTGGATTATTGGCGAGCGATACTATCAAAAAGTATCAACTTAGTGTTAATTTGATGCATCTTTAAGGAAGTGGGAGCGTCACCAGGTAAAACAATCAACAAATTCTCATGAAACGATTACATATTAACATCAAAGTAGAGGACATTCAGAAATCAGTTTCTTTCTACTCTGCCCTCTTCGCCAGTAAGCCAGTAGTTAGCAAAGAAGATTATGCCAAGTGGATGCTGGATGATCCTCACGTAAACTTTTCCATTTCAGATGCGAAAGGCGCTCCTGCAGGTATTGAGCATTTGGGAATTCAGGCTGAGTCTGAACAGGAACTTCAGGAACTTTATACCAGAGTAGATTCTGCTGAAGGAAAGCTCAGAAATGAAGGAGATACTGTTTGCTGCTATGCCAAGTCTACTAAGGGTTGGGTGAAGGATCCGCAGAAGGTAGAGTGGGAGATGTTCTACACCTACGGAGAAAGTGAAACCTACTATGCTGAAGAAGCAGAGTCTGCCTGCTGTACGCCTGAGTCAGGTTGCTGTTAGACGACTGAAATAGTTATCAGTTCATAGAAGAACACAGATTCACAGATTAGTACGAATAGAGATGATTCGTTTTAAATCTGTGAATTTGTGGCATATTTTTGAAGACCATGCGGCTAATTAATCCAAGTTGCTAGTTACTGATTGAAAAGCTGATCGATCCCATGAATAATAATGAAAGAGATCAGCTTTATGATAAATCCATTAATAGAAACAGCATGGATCTTCTTAGGGAATCTACCTTGAATGACACTAAAGGTTGATTCGATGTATTTCCTCTGCTGTATTTTATGCAGAGAAACGGGGTATATATCTCCCCTTTTCGAGTTCTTTTTTCTACAAATATTCAGCTGAATTTGGTCAATTTCTTGTGCCATATCTTCTATTTGATAGTTGGTAAATCCACTATCTCCATAGAGTTGACTACCCTTTGGAAGATTTAAGGGTAAGGCTTCTAATCCTTTAATTTCCGCCCAACTTCCTGGTACAAAGGCCATCTCCACAGGTAATCCTTGCTGGGTAGTAATCAGGAAGACTTTGAATCCATAAAAGTAAGTTCGTTTAGAGACACATTTTCCTCTAAACTGCTTACCTGTGAGGATCTTTGACCTCGAGATTCGGATATTATGACAAACAGCTACCGGAAAAGAATCCACCAAATAACTAGCTGATTGATTACTATGCTTGAACAAATCGGCTAAGAGATAGAAGATCGAAAAGAGTAAGTCCCAGTTTCTATGCAATCTTCGATTAAACCTCGAAGCAGAGAGCATATCTGGAATATGGCCCTCTGAATAAAGATAACTCATAGCTGAGGCATGATTACCGCCAAAGAAGTAAGTAGAAACTAAGGCTGTGGTTAATACTTCTGCATCACTCATCTGAGTGCGAGAATCTTCTTTGTGGCCAATAATCTTGAGAATATCATCTATCAAAACGTATATTCCGAGTACTTGATCAAGCATAGGGTTCTCGATTAGGATTTGTCGTGATCTCTTAATCTAGAGAACCCTTCCTTTTTTTCAATGAACGGTTGCTAACTAGCAACTTGAGTTAATTAGTCTGATTAGATTTCGATTTTCAATACATCACGACTTTCAAACAAATTACAGGGACAATGTCAATAGAAAAACTTAGTGGCGATTTAGGGGAGCTAATTCTAGGAGATGTCAACCTAAATCATGTAAAGGGTTTGATTGGTGAAGTATTTGAGGAGGATGGGACCAATATAGGGCGAGATAAGAACCTTAAAAGTAAGCTACAAAAATTGGGAATCTCCGTTCTCCACTCAACCTCATTAGTTTTAAATGATGATGTATTAAATGCGAAAGAATTAGAAAATGAATCTATTCCCGAGGATG